>JAGHCZ010000008.1 GCA_021160205.1 Nitrososphaerota archaeon
CTCCTATACTTTATCGGAGCGTTTCTGCTAATAGTGCTCGTCGGAGGAATCGTGCTCTTCGTAGCCGAGATTCTCCAGATAGTTGCCTTTTTCCAGATACCGGTGAAAAAGGAATCAGCCTAAACAATAATCACCAATTTATTTTTCATAGCTTCTTAAGTTAGGATGGAAATGGGATGAGGTCTCGTACTTGGATCGCTCTATTGATCTTAGCAATCTTTGCATCTTTCACATTCACCTATCTTTATTCGAAAAGCCTCCAACAAACTACAACTATAACCGTAACAAAAACCACATCGATAACGGTCAGCCTTAAGGAAACGGAAGTCGACCACGAATATGAGGAAGTTGTCAAAGATATTTTGAAGGGTGTGATGGGGTGGGTGGAATCCCACAGAGGTCTCCGCTTCAAAGAAAAAGTCGAGGTCGTGGTTTTGACAAAAGAATGGGTTATACAGCACTGGGGAATAGGGTTCCTAAATAGAACCGAGGTCCAATTGGAGGAAAGGCTTCTCAAGGCGCTGTTTATCATACCTGAAGATTTTAACTTGACGAAATTCAAAGTAAGTAGGTCGGGGTATACTGTCGCGGCTTCAGCTGGAAACAAAATCTACGTCGTGAAAGGTTTGTTCGATCCTAGAGATAAAAAAGACGCCGGCGCCGTCTTGGCCCACGAGCTAACCCATGTCCTCCAAGGAGAATATTTCAAGATACCTGAGCCGACGAGGCGAGACGAGGAACAGGCTATCAGCGCGTTGGTGGAAGGAGACGCTGATCTCATGGCGTCGCATTATCTTTTGGAGAATTGGGGTACATATAAGAAAGGGTTTAGTGAAAGCTATTTCGATCCGTTAATAGCGCTATGGCTCTTTCCATACATTCATGGGAAACCGTTCATCGAATACGTTTACAAAAAAGAAGGTTGGAGCGGAGTAAACAGCTTATACGAGGATCCACCGCGATCTACGGCTGAGATCCTGCATCCAGAGAAATATCTTAACGGATGGCGGCCGATCAACATAAGTTCCCCGATTTCCCGGGAGAGCGGCTGGAGACTGGTCATGCAGGATACTCTGGGAGAATATTTCATTAGACAAATGTTGAGAGCTCATTTACCGGGCGACGTCGCCAACAGGTCGGCTGAGGGGTGGTGTGGAGACCTTATTCAGCTCTACGAAAAAGAAGGCGGATATGTGGTAAAATGGAGAATAGCTTGGGAAGCGGGAGCCGAGGCCGACGAGTTCCTAGAATCCTTCCAAAGCCTCCTCAAAGAAGCAGGAGCTATCAGAACGTCGAATAATCTGTGGAAAACCGATGTGGAGACGATAGAAATTCAAGTTTTTGGAAATGAAACCTTGATAACGATAATCTCTCCGCCAACTGAGCTTTCAAACGAGCACGTCGAAGCGCTGGCCCAGCCCGCGGCCACGTGAAAGAGCTATGGAGCCGAGGAGGTATATTTAAAAATCGGGAGGAGTTTCTCATCACCGAGTCATGGGAAACGGAGAGTTCGCAGCGCGGAAGCTTAAGCTCAATCGAAAGAAGTTTAGATGGGGTCAGCGAAAATACAGGGTGAGGATGCTCAGGCTGAAGGAAAGAGTTGACCCGCTTGAGGGCGCGCCGATGGCCAGGGGAATAGTCATCCAGAAGGTCGGAATCGAGTCCAGGCAGCCCAACTCCGCCGTCAGAAAGGCCGTGAGAGTTCAGCTTATCAAGAACGGAAAGGTCGTGACAGCGTTCGTGCCGGGAGACGGCGCCCTTAACGTGATAGACGAGCACGACGAGGTGATAATCTGCGGAATAGGCGGAACTCTCGGGAGATCCATGGGAGACCTGCCCGGCGTAAGATACAAGGTAGAGCTCGTGAACGGCGTCCCATTAAATCTCCTAATCATAGGGAAAGCGAAGAAGCCGAAGAGGTAGCGCGTCTCATTAAACGAACTTCATTATCTAACTCATAGATCTTTGAGGAGATGCGGATATCTTAAAACGTTGTCCGGAGCTATAGTCGCGACCACGCCGTCCTTCATCTCCTCCGCAACTTTCAACGCAGCGTGAACATTTGCGCCGGTCGATAGCCCGCCTAATATTCCCTCTCGCCTGATGAGATCCCTCATGGTCCTCAGGGCGTCTTCGTAGCTTACTTTAATGACTTCATCGGTTAGGTATCTATATCTTTCCCAGATTTCGGGGATTACCTCGCTCGTTAATCCCTCTATCCTACCCGGCGTACCGGATTTCTTCGGCAAAACGGCGACGACTTTCACCTTCCCCCCGGTCCTCTCTTTCAAGTATTTCCCAACGCCGGAGATGGTTCCCCCCGTTCCCACTCCCATCACGAACGCGTCTATTCTACCATTAAGCTGCATATATAGCTCAGGGCCGGTGGTCTCATAATGCGCTTTTACGTTCGCCTCGTTTCCGGATTGGTTCAGGTATAAGAAGCCATTCTCCTCAGCGTATTCCCGGGCCAGTTCCTCGTAATCTTTCTCAGAGCTCTCTGGGACTTTGATGACCTCTGCTCCGAGGGCTTCGACGAGCTTTATCTTCATGGGAGAGATTCCCTCGCTGACGAAGATCTTCGCCTTATAACCCAGCATGGATGAAACCCATGCAACCGATATCGCCGTGTTCCCGCTCGAAGCCTCGACCACCACATCCCCGGGCTTAATCAAGCCCCGCTTCTCCGCGTCCCTGATCATGTAGAACGCTATCCTATCCTTATGACTTCCAGTTGGATTAAGGTATTCAAGCTTCACGTAGATCTCCACGGATTCGATGGCCCTGCTCAATCTAACTATAGGCGTCCTGCCTATAAGCCTCAAAAAATGTGGAACATCGTCTTGCAAGCCGCCACCCCTTCTTTAGCTTAGAGCACCTCGGATAGGAATTAAATATTTTCAGCTGAGATATCAGCCGAGAAAAGAGGTCGATGGATTGTCTTTAGAGATCCCGTGCCCGAATTGCGGAGTCTACGTAAATGTGGAGAGGTTTTTCTGCTTAAAATGCGGACATAGGCTGGTTCCTCTGACTCGATACGATATAGCGGTAGAAGACTTCATATATCCGCCGGATCGCGATGGATTAGACGCGTTAAAGCAGGTGGCGGCGATTTACCCGATAGTCAACAAGCTCGTGCTGAAGAAATACATCAAATCCGCTGGATCTTGGCTTTCAGAAAACGCCGTCGAAGTGGGTCCATCATCAGAGCTAGGCTCCATGCTCAGGGAATGCGGCTTAATTCTAGGATTAAAGTCAATCCCGAAAGCGTACATTCTTCGCAGCGATGAGCCGAATGCTTTCACCTTCGGATCCGATAAGCTTCAATTCCTCGTAATCAGCTCAGGTTTGCTTGAGATTTTGAGCGACCGAGAGCTCAAGGCCGTGATAGGCCACGAACTAGGCCACGTAAAATGCGATCACGTGGTTTACCACACCTTGGCGGAGCTGCTAACTCGGGGAATACTTTTTTCATCAAACATTTTAGGTTTAGGATTGGAGTCTCTTTCACCAATATTCAAGATCTTGCTGCTTTCTTGGCATAGGGAATCCGAGATTTCAGCGGATAGGGCAAGCTTGTTGGTGGTAAACGATCCAAACGTGATAAAATCTCTGCTAGCTAAATTGATAATTCATAATGATCAGCATAGAGGCGGCAAACCGGAAGTAATCGACGATAATATCGTTAATTCGATTTCGGAACTGTTCAGCACGCATCCAACCTATTCTAATAGGATCAAAATGTTGATGAGTTACTATCGAAGCTCGGAATACCTCAGGGTAAAAGCCAAGATAGAGAAAAGGCTCAAGCTTTCAAAGGCGTTAATGCCTGTATGCCGGTTCTGCGGGGCGAGAAAGGAAACAACTGATCTATTTTGTCCAAAATGTGGAAGGAGCCAGCTCTGAAAATCAACCTAGAATAAGAGTGGATTAAATAGTACTTCTCATGAAATCGTTTTAGAAAATTGTTGAATAAACCGGGACTAAAGGAGCACTTGTTACTCGCCATCGGACTTTTCGCGCTTTACGCTAGCTTAACTTCTTTCAGCGCTCTCTGGCCATTTATGGTTGAATTAGCCGGAGTTGACAGCGCGTCTTATGGGAGCTTCCTCGGAGCGGGTAACTTGCTTTCTCTCCTCGTCCAGTGCCTCGCGACGGCGACGAACAGCGTTGGATCCGTGATTTTCATAGGTGCATCGTTCTCCATAGCAGCATCGGCCGCTCTTCTATCGGGCTACACCTATTACTCTATTCTTTCCTCGACTATATTTCAAAGGCTTGGGATGGCGATCTCGATGATGGGCAGAGGGTTGGCGGCTGGAATGGAGATTCCAAAATCTTGGAAAGGCTTCTTCACGGCCGGGATGCTTTCCTCAGCTCAGCTAGGCGTTCTCATAGGAATAAACTTGGGCTTGGCCCTCTTCCTCTTAACCGGAAGCTATCAATACGCGTTGATCTGCGGAATAATATTGGCGTTAACTTCGATGATCCTCCTCGCACCTTGGAGGAGGATGAAGCTTTTTCAAGAAAATTTCTCGTTAAAACTCCTCATACCTAGGAGAAGAGCTATTCAAAGCCTCATGTTGATATGTCTGGTCGATGCATTCGTTTGGGGAGGCGTCTTCGGCTTCGCGTACGTCCTCGCTCCCTCATACCTCGGAGCTGTCGAATCCGATATTGGATTAGCTAGAACGTTGACGATGTCGGTTTCGATCCCGATGAACCTCGTCTTCGGAATGCTCTCAGATAAGATTCGATCTAGAAAATTATTCATGGTTCTCTCCGAGATAATCGGCTCCATCGCTATGATGTGCTACGCTTTAATTCGCTCCCCTATCTCGATAATGATATTCGGGCTTCTAATGGGATTCGTTGCCTCGACCTGGGGCCCCGTCGTGATCGCGTTTTTCGCGGAGATTACTCCGAGAAGGGAGCTGGGTGCTACCTTATCTTCGTGGAGCATTCTAACGGGGATATCGCGGGTGATTTCACCCATTATTGGGGGATTCATAATAATATCGTACGGAATTCCATTCTTCTTTAAGCTCTCGTCGGTGCTCATCCTCTTGGTGGCGGTGTTGATAATTTTTGCTTTGAAGGATCGGCCAAGCAGAGAAATCGCTAAATGATGGTGATCGAGCATCCTTCAAGGAATTGCTCGGAGAAAACTGAGGAATCGCTAAAAATATATGGTGTACGCAGATGAATAAACTCGTGATCGTCGCGGAGAAGCCGAGCGTTGCAAGAAGGATTAGGGAGGCCCTGAAAGAAGAAGGTATCACGGTGACCTCTGTCAGAGGGCATATCCTAGATTCCGAATTTCCGGACGGATATGGGTGGCGGGAATGTGATCCATCTAAGCTTCTTGATGTGAGAAAATTCAAAGACGAAGTAAGAGACGCGAGGATCATCCGCGAGCTGAGGAAGATCTTTAGGCAGGGCGGAACTTTGGTCATCGCAACCGACAACGACTCCGAGGGAGAACTGATCGGGGCGGAGATTCTCAAGATATGGAAGCAAGTTAACGGAGATGCGCCGTATAAGCGGATGAGATTCAACAGCACGGATTACAAGGAGTTGAGGAGAGCGTGGCATTCTCTTGAAGACGACTTGAATTGGAACTGGGTGATGAAGACGTTATTCAGGCAGAGATTTGACCTTATAACGGGTGCAGCTTTCACTAGGCTCCTAACGCTCTCGGCCAGAAAACTGAATCGAGGAATAAAGTTAATCAGCTGGGGAACAACATAAAGAGGTTGTGATCTCTACTTATACTGCTCCATGGATTTGATGATCTCTCACTTGCTATCTAACTCTTCGAGCCTATTATCTGGACAGAAGTGGCTAAGAGCTCCACCTCTTTGCCCTCTTCATCAGTGGTTTCTTTTCGTAGCCGATCGTGTTTGCTAAGCTCTGGGCAACTTCGTCTATCTTCTCCTCGAGCCTGCTGAAGAGCTCCTTATATAGGGAAAGCATGCTATTCTTCGCAGCCTCCATATCTATCTCACCGCGCTCGATTTTCGCCATCATCTCCTCCACCTTCTTCCTCGTCCCCGGAGACACAAGCGTCTCATCTATCTTAGCGAGAATCTCTATCAGCTTGAAGCCTAAAGGAGTTGGATGAAAGGTCTTCCGCTTCCTTAACGTATATCCTCGACTCGTTATGAGGTCTGGGTATGTGGCCCGAGTGGCATCAGTCCCAATATTCCACCTTTCTAGAATTTTTAAGAGCTCTGGCTCGGTTAATCTAGGTGGTGGCTTCGTCTCCTCCTCTCTAAGCTCGATCTTAACCACTTTCAGCTTCTGCCCAGATATCATCTTCGGTAAAGGCTTTTCAGAAGGCTTCATGTAGGGTAGAATCTCAAAGAAGCCCTGCTTTGAGATTCTTGATCCCGAGGCATGTAAGACTATTTCTTTGATTAAGATGATGGCAACTTGTTTTACTTTTTCGGCATCTTCATAGAAAGCATTCGCAAGAAATCTTCTCGCCACGTGCTCCCAAATCCTTCTCGCATTACCCTCACCTCGATACGGTCTCAGCGGATATATCGGGGTGTGCGCTCCATCATCGCGTTTTCCCTGCCTGGGATTTGGGCTGCGGAAGCGCATAGGATCAAGGCCAAGACCCCGAGCTGCGGCTTCTGCACGTTTCACAAAGTCAAAACCCCTTCTGTAGATGTTAGTATCGGTTCTAGGATACGAAATATAGCCTTGTCCGTAAAGATTTTCTGCAATTGCAAGGGTTTTACTTGCAGGGATGCCGAAGAAACGAGAAGCATCTCTAAGTAGCTCATCCGTTCTCGTGGGAAGCGGCCTAGAAATTCTCTCCGAATACTCTTCATATCTATCTACGATAGCGGTTTTCTCCCCTTCTATGCTTCCATATTCCTTCTCAGCTCTCTCTTTAACCTTGAACTTATTGCTAAAAGCCCAGAACTTCTCACCATCCTCGGTCTCAAGTAGCGCAGCGATCCGCCAAAATTTCTCCGGCTTAAAATTCAGAATCTCCTTCTCACGTTGGACAACAAAATAAAGGGTAGGCGCCTGACATGAACCCCACGAAAGAACGCGGACGCGCGCCCCAGCTTTCCTCGTGCTAAGTGTTAGGAGTCTTGTGAAAGCTGCCCCTGTGATAAGATCAAAATCTCTTCTAAATGCGGCCTTTTCAACCCACCTCATATCTAGACCGAGCTCCTTGTTATCCCACGCCCTCCTAAGCTCCGCATGGTCTGTCGAGTTAAATCGCATACGATAGAACGGCTTAGCATTTCCCTTAACCGCTTGCTGATATATGTAAGCAATTTCCCAGCCTATCAACTCACCCTCTGGGTCATTATCGGTCGCTATCACGAGGGTAGCTTCTTTATTTTCCAAGAATGCTCTCTTTAGTGAATGATAGGTTTTCTTATCTCTAATAATGAGTCTCAGATCTTTTACGTCAAATAGCTTGCTTGGAGGAACATCGCGCCAATCATATCCCTCAGGAAAGTCTACATCAAGGATGTGCCCTCTTACAGATAGAACTAGCGCAGAGGATATGCGGAGACGTTCAATTCTTCTGCCAACCGAAGGTTTCTCAGCAACGATAACCCATCTATAACGCTCTCTACTTTGCGGCATTCCCAAACTGTATAGAAGCCCAGAATTTATAGTGATTTCCTTTACGAGAAGACTTTATTTGTGAAGCCTCTGCATAGAATTGAGAGTGGTTTTAGAGGCATACTTCTTGAAATAACGTTGTAATGCCAGTTTAATGAGATCGTTGCTTTGAAGAACCTTCTTACCCCTAGACCCCTAAGTAGGGATAGCCGTTCTTTTGCCAGCTGAATGGTAATATCCCTTAGCAATAGTATAGTTCTACTGACGTTATTAATCTCCTCGACTATTTCTGGTTTCGCGTGCTCATTGATATACTTCATTGCTAGCTCTTTCATGCACATTTTCTCTGGATGCAAGAAATTCATTTCTTCTAAGAACTTCATAGCTTTTCGATTCGTCAGCGACATGAACAGCTGTGCGCATCTGTCTCGCTTGTCTGGACCGCAAAGGATAGCTGGAAGTCGAAGAGTTTTGCGCAAAGCCCTTTCGATGCAGAGAAGGTGTTGAAAATCCTTTGAATAGACCGCTACCTTGCCAGTGATTTTTGCTCTTTTCGTAGTCAATACTATTGTCCCATCACACTCTACGACTCTAGTGAAGTAAAGGGGCAGTAGCTCTTTTCTGATCCGTGATAAGCGTTCTATGTATCCGCCCTTATCACAGTCCTCTAGTATCTCGTCGAAGCTTTCATCGATTACTAGCTTTATCGTCCACTCGTACTCAGAGGCTTTTTCGAATCTCAAAGGTCTCTTCGCTTTATCCGAGAATTTAGGCTCGCATTTTACGGCTGACAAATCGTTGCTTTTAGCAATCTTGTCTAAGAAAATTATCATTCCTAGATGCGTCGTCGAAGTCCTAATTCTGATTTTTCTCCGCCACCTTTCTTTATAGAAATCCGTGTGAATCAAGGCATTCAATTCAACAACCAGTTCCGCATCCCTCTCTGGATCGAATGTTCTGTACTTCCCTTTGGATCTAGCTAGTGAAACGACGTCAGACATGTTTCTGGCAACTAAGCTGAATTCTTTGAAGAGTTGGCTTATCTTACTTTGACTAACGCCAAGTATCCTCGCTATTTCTCTTTGGGAAAGCCTTCGCGTATAGTATGGCTCCATTAGCTTTCGTCGTAGCTCATCTCTACTACTAAATTGTCTGAAAAGCTTCGACTTCTCAGACACTTTCTTCACCCCTCCATCTCGTCGTAGACTTCCTGCCTGCCCCACCAGCCTACCGCCTCCTCCAATAGCTCGTATATCTCCGCCTTCAGCCTCTCCATCAGCGGGTTTCCCAGCCACCTAGCATAGTATCGGCAGAGCTCGAATAGATAAGCCTTAATCTTCGCGTATTCCATTAGCTTCACCTCCTAGGGCTCGGCCCAACCCCCGGGAGGAGGGTGAAAAACCCCATCTGTTAGGATAAGGTTTCCAGCGGAGATAGGGGTTCTAATCCTGAATGGTGGGGATAAGGCGGACTTCTGGGCTAACGTCAGGATAGGGGATGGGAGAGTTGAGGTCTATGAGTGCCGAGACCTGCAGAGGAAGCTCAGAAAGCTTATGATAGGGC
>JAGHCZ010000070.1 GCA_021160205.1 Nitrososphaerota archaeon
CCTCTTGGCGGTTGGAACCAGGTTCAGCGATAGATCAACCGGAAGGTTCGATGCATTTTGTAAAGAAGCGAAGATAATACACATAGACATCGACGCCGCCGAGATAGGAAAGAACATCAGGCCCCACATACCCATAGTCGCCGACGCCAAGAAAGCTTTGGCAGAGATCTACAAAGCCTTGGAGAAGCTTTCTAAGAAACTGGATAGATCCACTTGGGCGCAGAGGGTTAAGCGGGTTAAGGAGAGGTTAGCGGCGATACCCGTGTCAAGTTCTCAATCGCTGAGGCCGAAAGAAGTAATCGAGGAGATCAGGAGACTTCTACCGGTAAATGGGATAGTCACGACCGGGGTCGGGAGGAATCAGATGTGGGCTGCCATGTACTTCAAGGCATATCATCCTCGAACTTTCATCACTTCGGGAGGCCTGGGCACAATGGGTTTCGGATTTCCGGCAGCGATCGGAGCTAAGGTCGCGAAGCCCGAAAGCATAGTCGTTGACATAGACGGCGATGGAAGCTTCTTAATGACCGAGCGGGAGCTCGCGACAACGGTTGCCGAACGCATTCCAGTTATACCGGTGATACTAAACGATGGATGGCTTGGGATGGTGAAATATTGGCAAGACTTATTCTACGATAAGAGGAGGATGGCTACTCATTTACGCCGCGGATGCCCGGACTTCGTGAAGCTGGCAGAGGCTTACGGGGCGATCGGCATTAGGGTAGAGACCCTCCAAGAATTTTCTAAAGCCTTCAAGGAAGCCATGAACAACGACGTCGCCACGGTGATCGACGTCATAATTTCGCCTGATGAGCCTGTCCTCCCATTCGTTCCCCCCGGAAGATCGTTAAATGAAGTAATTTTGGGTGGTGATGCGTGATGGAGATAAAGCAGGTTAAGCGCCCGCTCAACGTCATATCATTCATCGTGGAGAACAAGCCCGGTGTCCTCTTTAGGGTCGCGTGGCTGATAAGAAGGCGAGATTTCAACATCGAAAGCATTTCAGTTGGTCACGCAGAGAGGCCTGATTTAGCTAGGATGACGATAACGATTTACGGAGATGAGCCGATAATAGAGCAAGTCGTAAAGCAGCTTCGAAAGCTGATAGATGTGGTGAAGGTGTCGAAGCTCGATCCCGATAACTCCGTCATCAGGGAGATGGCGTTAATAAAAGTCCACGTTCCGGATCAAAAAACTAGGGCGGATCTAGATTATTATGTGAGAGCTTTTAGGGGAAACATCGTTGATGTCTCGCCGGATGCGACGATAGTGGAAGTAACCGGGGCTCCTCAGAAAATAGACGCATTCATCGAGTTGATGAAAACGTTTGGAATAAAAGAGATAGCGAGAACGGGTGCCACTGCCTTATTAAGGGGCTCTAAGGGAATGCTAGGAGAGGAGAGATAGAAGATGGTGAACATGTATTATGATCGGGATGTAGACCTCTCAGTTCTAGAGAACGAAGTGATCGCCGTAATAGGGTATGGAAGCCAAGGAAGAAATCAGGCGCTTAATCTCCGGGATTCGGGAATAAAAGTCATAATCGGATGCAGACCCGGTAAATCTGAAAAGCTCGCGAGAGAAGAGGGCTTCGAAGTTTATCCCATCAATGAAGCGGCGGAACGGGCGACGATAATATACATACTGGTTCCTGACATGGTCCACCGCGAAGTCTATGAAAAATATATCAAAGCAAATCTGGCATCCGGGAAAACGCTCTGCTTTTCTCACGGTTTCAGCATACACTACAAGCAGGTTAAGCCTCCGCCGTTCGTGGATGTGATAATGGTGGCTCCGAAGGGCCCTGGCCCCATAGTCAGAGAAAACTTTCTAAGGGGAAGCGGCGTTCCAGCCCTAATAGCCGTTCACCAGGATCATAGCGGAAGTGCTCTGAAGAAGGCTCTCGCGATAGCGAAGGGAATCGGAGCTACTAGGGTAGGCGTCATAGAAACCACCTTTAAGGATGAAACAGAAAGCGATCTGATAGGAGAGCAAACGGTCTTGGTCGGGGGTCTGATGGAGCTCATAAAAAGCGGGTTCGAGGTTTTGGTAGAGGCGGGATACCCCCCTGAGCTGGCGTATTTCGAAGCATGCAACGAAGCAAAGCTGATAATAGACCTAATTTATAAGAGCGGAATAACTGGGATGCTGAAAGCCGTATCTGATACCGCGAAATATGGAGGACTAACGATTGGTCCTAAAGTAATAGATGAGCAGGTGAAGGAGAATATGCGCAGGGTCGTTGAGAACGTGAGAAATGGAAGCTTCGCGGAAACTTGGATCGAGGAATATAAGAAAGGCGCTCCAACCCTGAAGAAGTTGATGGAAGAGGTCGAAAAGCACCCGCTTGAAGTCGTCGGAAGAAAAATGAGGAAGCTTGCCGGGTTAGAGGAGTGACTTCATCAAAGTGTTGGAATAACCGTCGAGAAGCCGAGTGCGAGCGATAATAATTTTTATATCCTAGCTTCTAAAACAAGACGACCAAGCCTTGAACATTGTAGAGAAAATTTTGGCGAAAGCATCCGGCGAGCGGGAGGTTGCTCCAGGCCAAGTGGTTAACGCGAAAGTTGACGTAGCCATGTTCCACGACTTGACGGGGCCCCGCGTCATAGAATCTTTTGAGGAAATAGGCGTCGAGGGCGTTTGGGATCCGAGTAAAATTGTCGTGGTATTTGACCATGATGTTCCGCCGTCGACGATCAAGGCGGCAGAGCTTCAGAAGAAAGTCAGAAGGTTTGCGAGAGAGCAGGGCATAAAGAGTTTCTACGACATCGGGAGAGGAGGCGTCTGCCATGTCGTCATGCTCGAGAAAGGACACGTAAAGCCAGGTGAACTAATAGTCGGAGCCGATTCTCATACGGTCACTTACGGCGCCTTAGGAGCGTTCGCGACGGGGATCGGGGCCACAGACATGGCCGCTGTCCTAGCAACCGGGTCGATTTGGCTTAGGGTTCCGGAAGCATTGAAGTTCGATGTGCGTGGAGAGCTTCGGGAATTTGTCTCCGCAAAGGATCTAATACTCCACGTAATCGGGGTGATAGGATGCGATGGAGCGACCTACAAGGCCATGGTTTTCTCGGGAAAGGCGGTCGAAAACATGGGAATAGATGGCAGAGCGACCATGTGTAACATGAGCATAGAAGCAGGCGCGAAGGCGGGAATAGTCGAACCCGACGAAAAAACTATCGAATATGTGCGGGGGAGAGCTGGCTCCAACTTCACGCCGATGAAAAGCGATGAGAACGCCGTTTTCCACAAAACGTTTGAAATAGACGCATCGGGCCTTGAGCCTCAAGTCGCGATTCCTCCCTCAGTTGACAACGTTAAACCAGTTTCAGAGATCGGAGACGTCGAAATAGATCAAGCGTTCATAGGAACGTGCACGAACGGGCGATTTGATGACTTAAGGGCCGCCGCCGAAGTTTTGAAGGGAAAACGCGTCAGAGACGGCGTCAGGTTCGTTATAATTCCCGGATCCCAAGAAGTCTACCAAAAAACCCTACGCGAGGGCCTAATAGACGTATTCGTCGCGGCTGGAGCGATCGTCGGAGCCCCGGGCTGCGGGCCATGCATAGGAATAAGCAGGGGGGTTCTAGCCGACGGCGAAGTCTGCGTAAGCGCTGCTAACCGGAATTTCATTGGAAGAATGGGGAGCCCGAAGGCGAAGATATATTTAGCGTCTCCAGCAACCGTCGCCGCTTCAGCTATAACTGGGAAGATTACTGATCCTAGGGAGGTGTTGAAGGCGTGAAGATCAAAGGTAAAGCCGTGGTCTACGGGGACAACATAGACACCGACATAATAATTCCAGGAAGATACCTCGTTCTCCAAGATCCAAAGGAACTCGCAAAACACGCGATGGAGGGAATAGACCCGAGTTTCCCCGAGAAAGCTAAGGAGGGAGTAATATTGGTCGCCGGCAAGAATTTCGGATGCGGGTCCAGTAGAGAAGAAGCTCCCGTCGCCCTCAAGCACGCGAACGTGAAATGCGTGATCGCCGAATCATTTACCAGAATCTTTTACCGAAATGCGATAAACGTGGGGCTTCCGATACTCGAAGCCGAGACAGGAAATAAGGTAAATGAGGAAGATGAACTGATCGTGGACGCCGTGAACGGCGTAATCGAGAACTATACTAAAG
>JAGHCZ010000073.1 GCA_021160205.1 Nitrososphaerota archaeon
CTTTGAATGAGGCTCGTCACGAGGGTGAACATGAAGATTATGACCGAGATCGCGAGGAAAATCGACGCCGTGACTTCATCTAAAATCTTTCCAAAATATAGCGCCAGAGAGCCCATAACCGGAATTGCTTGAATGAGTATTAAGGATACGAGGCGAATGGACGACATCCTCCTCCACTTTCTCGCGAAATACCCTATCAGGTAGAATGCCACGAAATTTGATGGAACCCCTACAGTAATGCTCAGAAGCGGGTTCCCGTGAACGAACATATCGCTGATGAATATCCCTATCGCGGCTCCAACCCCACCCACCTTAGGAGAGAAAAGAATCGAGAAAACCGCCGGAATCACCACCGCCGGCCAGAAGCGAACAGTCCCGAAAACCGGAGCAAAGAGGCCGAGATAGGTGAGATAGCCGAATCCCGCGTATAACGCCGCGTTTAAAGCCGTCAACGAGACCTCCAAGCTCGGTCTAATCTCGTCAGCTTTATTCAAGGGCGGTCCAATAAATTTGGCTTCGTCAAATTTATAAATAATCTTCCGTCAATTGACGAAATAAAAAACTTCATAAGGAGCTTAAATAACTTCGAGCCGAGTTCACGCTTTGGCCGGATCCGGTTTTCATCGAGTAAAAATTCACTTAACTGATGGAGAAGAACTTGAGATCGAGGTTGACGAATCCCTATCACTACTAGAAAATTTGCTGAGAAACGGGGTTTTAATCGATAACCTCTGCGGAGGTAGAGGCCTTTGCGGAAAATGCGTTGTCAAGATTATTAGCGGAAAAACCTCGCCGATGACCGATCAGGAGAAGCGCTGGAGAAAAATACTCGGATCCGACATCCGATTAAGCTGGCAGGTCAGAATTCTCTCAGACGCCGAAATAGAGCTGAAAGGAGTTTCAAGAGCTATTGAAGGAAAAATCCTGACTTGGGGGCTTCAAGAAATCACAGAGCTGAAGCCGCTCACGAGGTCAAAGAAAATCCGGCTCAGAAAACCCACTCTTCAAGATCAGAAAGGAGATTTAGAAAGGCTCCTAGAAGCCGCCGGAACCAGGCATTATGACCCGCTCATAATAAGCGAGCTTTCCCGCTCCATGAGGAAATCAGATTTCGAAATCTACGTAATTCAACGCGGGGAAGAGATACTAGACGTCATCTCGGCGAAGGGGAACGCTGACAGGCTGTTTGGGGTCGCGGTAGACATAGGGACGACGACGATCGTCGGTTATCTATACGATCTCGAAACGGGGAAAAATTTGGCGATAGAATCAGCGTACAACGGGCAAATAAAATTCGGAGAAGACGTGATAAGCAGGGTCGACTACGCCAGAAAAAGCGCGGAAAACCTGAGATCTCTTCAGGGAGCCGTGGTGAACACGATAAACGAGATAATCGAAAAGCTCTCGGAGAAAGCTAGAATCGAAAAACATAGAATCTACGATGTTGTATGCGCCGGAAACACCACCATGCTTTCCCTCCTGCTGGGAAATGACTGCTACTACGGATCTCACGCGCCTTATCCCCCGCCCTTCACTTCATCTGTAGAGGTGAAAGCCCGAGACCTAGGAATAAAAATAAATCAGAAAGGATACGTCAAAACCGTTCCATCAATAAGCGCCTACGTTGGAGGAGATATAATAGCGGATATCCTCGCCTCCAAACTTCACAAATACCCGGGAAAGGCCGCCCTAATAGATCTAGGAACAAACGGTGAGATCGTGATAAAAGCAGACGATCTTCTCCTATCGACCTCATGCGCGGCTGGCCCGGCTCTCGAAGGCTATGGCGTGAAGGACGGAATGCGAGCCGTGAAGGGGGCGATAGAAACAGTCGTTATAGACGAGTTCGGGAAAAGCTACTACAAGGTGATCGGCGGAGGAAGACCTAGAGGGATATGTGGCTCGGGAATAATAGAGGCAATAGCTTGGATGCGCATTAGAGGAATAATAGACGGCTCCGGAAAACTTATCGAAGAATCGAGCGAGAAAGTTGTAAGAGGACCCGAAGGGCTCCAATTCGTAATAGCCTCGGCGAAGGAATCTGCAACCGGAAGGGATATAGCGATAACCCAACAAGACATCCGCAAAATTCAGCTCGCTAAAGCAGCTATCTACGCAGCTTTACTCACGTTATCGAGGATATCAAGAATAAGACTCGAAGAGCTGGAAAAGATATTCGTGGCCGGGGCGTTCGGAAACTACCTAGACATCTTCGCCTCCCAAGTTCTCGGAATGCTTCCAGATATTCCGCGGGAAAAGTTTTCTTTCATAGGAAACGGGTCCGTGGCCGGAGCCAGCTTGATTCTCCTCTCAAGAGATGCCGCGGAAGAGGCTCAGAGAATCTCCAAAGAAGTCAGATCAATAGAGTTGAACACGATAAAAGATTTTCAAGAAGAGTTCATCAGAGCGACGCATATACCGCACATGGATAAAGAATTATTTAAAAACACTCTCAAAGCCATCGAATCTCTGAAATAGTTTCACCAGAAACACAGATAATCCCTAACTTTGAGTTTTCCAACTCTCCCACTTATTTTGGAAGGGCCTTTCATCGGGAATGGATCAATCATGGTGCAAACATGAGGCTTCTATCAAATCGATTCCAGCAGCTCGCTAGAGTATCTTATACAAGGGATGGTTTCTTGTTTTAGGAGTTATGCCGAGTGTTCTTGCATGATAGGCGATCATGGCGTCTATGGCCGCGCACGCCGGATACACCCAACTTGCGTTTTTTATAGGCCCATATATTATGAAGTCAGCGCCCATCATTATCGGTAAGGCAATAACGTTGGCCCCGCAGGCCTCGAATTGCGGCGAGGTCATCTTCTTTTTTCTCAGCCACATGTATAAAGCGTTAGCAGGTGCACAACCAGCTGGATAGCCTAGCTCCTCCTTTACCCTATAAATGATATCAGCCGTCCAGCTTATACTCGGCACATCAAGTACGCCTAGATCGATTAAGATGTTTTCTATGCCGGCTTCCTCGGCGATTTTAATCAGGTTTTTTCCATCGTTCTCCAGCATTTTGAGCCTATCTTTAGGCATGAGGTATTTGGTGCTGAATAACAATATGATCGCGCTCTTTATTTTGCTAGATCGTAACGCCTCTATCTCATCTTCTTTAATATTCTCGTCAATGGGATTATAGACTGCTCTATCGATGAGTCCTATCTCTTCAACGTGTCTAAGAGCCTCAATTCTCACAGCAGGGCTCGAGCTGTCGATCAGGAAGGGGGCATCCGTATGATCTGCTACAAAATCTATGTATTTGCAGAGGGCCTCGGAGGTTTCACCGAGTACATCAATTATGCGGGGAATACCTTTCTCCTTGGAGAGTTCTTCTTCCTTATTCAAAAGGTCTTCCGCAGCCTTGCGATCGAATTCGCCCCTAACAGGATCTTTCACAATCCTATGTCTGCTGTAGAATATGCTGCCCATTAAGACCGTGGGATATTCGCCTGGCTGTCCTCCTATTTTCACGTTACCTATTTGGAAAACTTTTTGTTCAGCCTTAAACCTGAACATAGAGTACACCACCCAGAGCGACGTGTGAAAACTTATTGAGGCTCATAAAAAACCTTACTAACTTTTCAACACGACCAATTGATTGAAATTATCAGAGGCTAGGTCTAGGCAGTAGCCCAGCCTTCTTCACCAATACCGGCACCACATCTTCCCATCCTATCGCCATTATGTGAATTCCGTGAACTCCTTCTATCTCCTTTAATCTTTCAATTGTTTCCACGCATAGATCGATTCCTCTCTCCCTAGCCTCCTCTTTCGGCGCATTTTTCATTCTCTCTAAAATCTCATCTGGTATATCTATGCCGGGGACGTTTTCTTTCATGTACTTCGCCATACGATAGGATTTTAGCGGCGTGACGCCGGCTAGGATGTGTATTTTCTCGTGTAGTTTTCTTTCTCTTACCAGCTTCATCCATCTTTCAAACTTCTCTACGTTGTATACGCACTGAGTTTGGATGAAGTCTGCTCCGGCTTTAACCTTCTTTTCAAGTCTCAGAACTCTAAGTTCAAGAGGAGATCCAGCAAACGGATTTGCCACAGCCCCGATGTAAAGTCTAGGTTCTACATCCATCTCGTCGCCGCATTGAAACCTCTTCTCATCACGCATGTCCTTTACTATTTTGATAAACTGGACCGCATCGATGTCGTATACTGGTTTAGCAAAAGGATGATTCCCCATCGATACGTGATCTCCGGTTAAGCATAGAATATTGTTTATTCCCAGAGCTGCTACGCCTAATACGTCCATTTGAAGGGCGATTCTGTTTCTATCCCGGCATGTCATTTGAACGATAGGATCTAATCCCTCTTCTTTACCTATGAGGCATCCAGCCCAACTCGCCATACGAGCCACAGCGGTCTGACCATCGGTTACATTGAAGGCGTCAATAGATCCTTTCAGCATCCTTGCCTTCCTTCTGATCACTTCGGGATTAGCGCTTTTTGGGGGTCCAATCTCGGCGGTGACCGCAAATTTCCCGTTCTCAAGAATTTTCTCAAGGTTACTATTCGTCTTCAAACAATCTCCCTCCTCATAATTTTATCTTGAGGCGTTCAACCTCTAATTCACGCGGCCTCTTCATTTTACTCCAGTCTTTAGGGCTCATGATCTTTGAGAGCATATCGAGTTCGCCGAGTTTCTTTAGCCTCTCGTAAATTTGAACCCAAACACAGTCCACTTCAGGATTCACCTCGCATTTTCCATCAGGTCTCACGCCTCCGCAAGGGCCGTTTAGCAAGCCTTTTGGACATCTGGTCAGAGGACATAGGCCCGCGGTATAGGCGAGTATGCACTCACCACATCCTTGGCATTCCTCAGTGAACCTAGTCGGGCCTCCGCCGAAAAATCCTAGGGAATCAACCGCCGGATAGATCGGTTTAAAGATGCCGAGGTCTTTTTCTAAGTATTCTCGAATCACTTGCAGCCCGTCGCCGCAAGTCATCATCAGGATGGCGTCGCATTCTTTTATTTCTTTTAGATGCTTCTTTACGTATCTAGAGCTCGTTGGGAGGTAACAAGTGAACGCGTAAAGGGGGAGTTTGATTTCGGCTAGGATTTCTTTTCCCTCTTTTGACAACGTTTCTGCCATTTTTTCTACATCTTTTTCGCCGCCTGTGTGAAAAATCGTGGCGCATCCACCGCATCCCATTAAAACAATTTTTTCCTTCCCGCTAAGGTACTCCAAAATTTCTTTTATAGGTTTTAGCTTTTGCCCCATCATGGCTAGTACCCCCTAACTACGTAATCCCTCTATCATTTCAGCAGCCTTGACGGTGTTCGAAATTAACATTGCGGTGGTAACGGGGCCAACACCACCGGGTACAGGCGTTATCGCGCTCACCTTCTCCTTAACAGCATCAAAATCGACGTCGCCGACCAACTTGAACTTTCCAGGTCTTTCAGGATCTTCTACTCTGCTGACTCCTATGTCTATCACTACAGCTCCTTCCGCAACCATGTCAGCGGTTATCAGGCGGGGCTTCCCGACGGCGGATACCAAGATCTCAGCATTTCTCGTATGGTTAGTAAGGTCACGAGTAGCTATGTCGCAAGCCGTGACCGTGGCCCAATTTTTTATTAGAAGGAGAGTAGTCAATCTTCCAACCCTCCCAGCAGCGCCGACTAAGACGACCTCTTTGCCTTTTAAGTCGTATCCGCTTCTTCTCAGAATTTCACATACAGCTAAGGGCGTGCAGGGGATGAATCTTGGATTACCTAACAGAAATAACCCCACGTTCAAAGGATTGATGCAATCAATGTCTTTGTTCGGATTTATCACTTCAGACACTTCGGTGACATCGATGTGCTTTGGTAAGGGCATTTGAAGCAGAATACCGTGGATCCTCGAATCTCGGCTGATTTCAGCGATCTTCTTCTCAAGTTCTTCCTGCGTTACGTTTTTCGGCAACTTAAACACATCAGTAGATATGCCCACTGCTCCAAAACTTTTTTGGATCCTGCGGAGGTAGGACAGAGAGGCTGGGCTCTCGCCGACTAAAACCGTTGCAAGTTGAGGGGTTACGCCTCTGTTTTTTAACTCTTTAACTTTCTGCTTAAGTTCATTCTGAATCTCTTCAGCAATTTTTCTCCCGTCTATTATTTTCGACATTCTCGGCTTCACCGTCTCGTTATTTCCCTGACGGATGCCGAGCTAAAAAACGTTACTTGAAGTTAAAAGTCGGAGAAATTGTTCGATTTTAACTTCAAGCTTTTACATCCATGCGCCATGGAATGAGGAAATTATATATGTGATGAAGTTTACCTAGCCATTGCTCATTAAATCCTAATTTGTGAGTCTTTTATCCTTACTTGGCATATTTCTCAATCCTAATTTTTGTCTTTAAGTAATCTTCTTATATAACTAGGAATACTGGCAATAACAGTCACCCTGATATTAATCCATAGAGGTGTAAAAGATGCCGGTGGAAAGAAGGTGGCCGGTGCCAAGCGACGCTGAAATTGCCTATGAAGCCGAGCTTTACCCTATTGAAAAGGTGGCGGAATACGTTGGAATTTCGGAGGAGGAGCTTGAGTATTATGGGAAATACGTAGCCAAGGTCGATTATAGGAGTGTTTTCAATAGGTTGAAAGGTAGATCTAATGGCAAATTAATCGTCGTAACAGCGATAACTCCCACGCCGCTGGGTGAGGGAAAAACAACGGTTGCAATCGGCTTAGGTCAAGCCCTCTATGAAAAGGGTTTAAAGGTCATAAACACCTTACGTGAACCATCGAAAGGAGTTACTTTTGGAATAAAAGGTGGCGCCACAGGCGGCGGCTACTCTCAAGTTCTACCAATGGATAAGATCAACCTCAATTTCACAGGCGACATCGCTGCTGTGGAAGCCGCTCACAACCTCTGCGCTGCAGCCATAGACGCTAGCATACTACACGGTAATCCGTTAAACATCGATCCTTTGACGGTTGAATGGCCTTACTGCATGGATATAGAGGCCAGAGCCCTAAGACGTGCTGTCATAGGATTAGGCGGTAGAGCAAACGGCTATCCCAGGGAAGCGCGCTGGGTCATAACGGTAGCCACCGAAACAGCGGCCATACACGCGCTGACTACTGGGCTTGAAGACTTGAGAAAGAGGCTTGGAAGAGCGGTTGTTGCTTACACTTACGATAAAAAGCCGGTGACCTGCGAGGACCTCGGGGCGGCCGGAGCGATGACCGCTTTGCTTGTGGACGCGCTCAAACCAAATCTCGTCCAATCTACGGAAGGTCATCCAATACTTGTCCACGGCTTCCCATTCGCAAACATAGCCCATGGAACCAACTCGGTCATCGCAGATTTAGTAGCTTTAAAACTTGCTGACTACGTCGTTACCGAGGCCGGCTTCGGCTCCGACTGCGGCTTCATCAAGTTTTGCGATATCGTCTGCCGCCAGGTTCCCGAAATAAAACCCGACTGCGCGGTCATAGTCTGCACTATAAGAGCCCTTAAGGAGCACGGCGGCGCCTTCCTTCTCCGCCCAGGGGAGCCTTATGAAAAAGTCAAGAAAGCAGCTGAAAGTGAAAACCTTCAAGCGATCGAAAAAGGCTGCGAAAATTTGGCTAAACACATCGAGATCGTCCACAAGTACGGCATTCCAGCAGTGGTAGCTATCAATCGATTTACTACAGACACCGATAAGGAGATAGAATTCGTGCGCGAAAAAGCTCTCGAAGCTGGCGCTGATGAAGTCGCCGTCGTCGAAGCCTGGTCTAAAGGGGGAGAGGGATGTCAGGAGCTTGCGGATAAAGTTCTTAAAGCGATGAAAAAGCCACATGAGCTGAGGCTTCTTTATCCCGATAGCGCCTCTATCGAGGAGAAAATAGAGGCCATAGCCACCGAAATTTACGGTGCCGAAGGCGTGGAATTTTCCCTCGAAGCTAAGAAAAAGATAGAGTTTTACGCCGGCCTTGGATACGACAAGTTCCCAATAAACATGGCTAAGACGCACCTCTCCCTCTCACACAACCCACGCTGGAAAGGCGTACCCAAAAACTACGTGCTTCCGATCGACGATGTCCTAGCCTTCGTGGGAGCCGGTTTCCTCGTTTCAGTGTGCGGAAAAATGCAACTCATGCCCGGCCTTCCCAAAAAACCCGCCTTCTTGAATATCGATGTAGAGCCGGAGACTGGAAGAATAATAGGGCTTTTTTAAAGATTTTTGGATAATCTCATCCATATCTTTGTTCAAGTTGATTTCTAAACACATCATCCGTTAAACCAGATCTAAGGAAAGATTGGTGAGAATTGAGACAGCCATAAAGTTATAAGCTCATCATCAGGCAATAGGTAACAAAGATGAACAAGCACATCCGAGAGCTGCCAGAAATAACGTTTCTTTACGATCTTTCTCTCATAACAAAAAGGGTGAATCTGGAGATCATGCGCGAACTTTTGAACAGCCTAGGAAATCCGCACATCAACGGCGTCAAGTACGTGCATGTGGCGGGAACCAATGGAAAGGGCTCCGTTTGCGCCTCGGTGTACGCCGTTCTAAGGGAGAGGTATCACGTGGGGCTCTACCTCTCGCCTCATGTATATCGGTTTAATGAGAGAATTATAGTGGACGATGAGGAGATAGAGGACGAGTATATCGTCAACTTCGTCAAAGAGGTAAGAACAATATTAGAAGAAATAGCGAAAAAGGGAAGAAGACCATCATTCTTTGAAGTTACAACAGCTATGGCGTTTCAATATTTCAAAGAGAAGAAGTGCGATTTCTCGGTAATTGAAGTAGGATTGGGGGGAAGACTGGATCCAACGAACGTAATTCACCCTCTAGTTTCCGCGGTGACTTCAATCGACCTCGAGCACACGCACATACTAGGTGATACCGTTGAGAAAATAGCATTCGAAAAGGCAGGTATAATAAAGCCACACATCCCTGTGGTGAGCGGAGTAAAAAATGAGCGTGCTATAAAAATCATAAGGGATATTGCGAAAAAGAGGAAGGCTCCCTTCTATGACGCTCTATCAGAATACGAGGTTTATGATGTAAATATTGGGTTAGGTGGAATGAAGTTCAAGGTTTTAGGAGGTTATGAGGAGTACAAAATAAGCTTCCCCCTGATCGGAAGACATCAAATAAACAACGTGCTCATCGCGTTAAAGATTCTCGAACTCCTAGGAGAAAAATATCGGATAGAAAGGAAAGACATCGAATCTGGGCTATCAAGAGTTAAATTGCCCGGCAGATTTGAAGTCAAAATGAAGAACCCATTGTTAATATTTGACATTGCTCACAACCCAGCTGCGTCAAAAGCTCTCGTAAATACAATAAGGGAGCTAAAGCTTGAAAATGTTACTTTCCTATTTTCCATATTAAAGGATAAAGACGTGAATAAAATTTTAGAGAATCTGAGTCAGGTTTCAGATGAAATCATAATAACGGAGATAAACGATGAGAGGAGAAGAATGCCCGCGGAGGAAATCGAAAAATATGCAAGAAAATACTTCAGAAACATCGAAGTGATAAAAGAGAGTTACAAGGCACTGGAATACGCTCTAGAAAAATCAGATGTCGCAATCGCAACGGGGTCAGCGTATCTTCTAGGAGAATTAGAAGAACATTTACATAGCTTGACGGGGAAGTCTCCCTATCTAAGTAGATAACGAGTCGGCATAAACCTTGAACATCGTTGATGAGCTTCCTAGAGTTGCTGATGGCCCGGGGTGCTGGTTGAGTTTAGGGGATCAAGATGCAACTTCTTAACTCTCTTTATGTAAATGCTCGAGAACAAACATTTATCCGGAGGTATGAATGTTTCAGAATTTAACGTCGAATCCTCGAGCTTAACCCGGGATCCTCTGATCAAAACGGCTGGAACTCTCCTACCTGTCTCGCCCATTATTACGTGAGCTGCAGACGCCAAATCATCGGCTATCGCACGGCGCGTTATCTTC
>JAGHCZ010000057.1 GCA_021160205.1 Nitrososphaerota archaeon
ACACGCTAACGGTGGTTCTTATAACCTGCGCTTCCTCTCGCTGAACAACCGCCTCTACCAAAGCGTTATCAACCATTTTTCCCCAACAAGCCTGCACGATAAAAACATTTTAGCCAACATAACTAATCGGAAAAAGGGTATCCGGTTTATCGAGATTTTTGATGGAGAAATGCTCCGGCCGGGATTTGAACCCGGGTCACGGGCTCGAGAGGCCCGCATACTTGACCGGACTATACTACCGGAGCGGCTTGAGCGATATTGAATTTTATTCGGCTTAATGAATACTTTTCTCTACCTTTTTGGCCGCGATTATAAAAATTAAAGATTATAGAAGGATTACTTCGGCAGAGGTTCTTCAACGTATTCTACTAGCCAATCCATGTTCCAGAGCATGTCGTGGTCTGCGCGTTCGCCTTCCTTAATTCTAATCTCTCCGTTTTGGTCCTTTATCGGCTCATCTAAATTGCCTTCGACGCTGAAGGGCTCGAAGAGTAGTTCCTTCATCTCCTCATATCTCTTCTTGATCTCAAGCTGCCACTCATCAGGAATAACAGGGTTCAGCGGCGTGAAGTAAATCGCTCCCTCCGGCTCGTCGATCCTGCTTTTCTCTACGGGTTTTCTCCACCTATACGGCAAATAGTCCCCTATTCTCGCCCAAATATCCATGGAAATCCAGCTACCGGTCGAAGCCATCCTGTAGAAATCTAGGTAGATCGGCCCCCAATTCGTGATGCTGCCGAGTAGGTGCGCTGTTGGCCCATAGGGTCTCATATCGCTGCTGTGCCCAAAGCTCCAAACTTTCTTGCCCTTTTTCTGGTATTCTTCGGCGACCTGCAGGACCGTGGGGGTATCCTCGGCGGACATCAAGACGTCGCAGTTCTTTTCTTCTACCAAGGCGATTGCGGCGGATCTAGCTTTATCAGGAGCAACCCATTCAAAGATCCACTCAACATGCGCCTCGACATTCTTTCCGGTTCTCTTCTTGTACGCATAGTTTGCCCCCAACACAAACGAGTTGATACCCCTGGCGACCTCTGGTATCGGGAACGCACCAACATATCCTATTACTCCGGTTTCTGTGACCGCGCCCGCGGCCAATCCTTCGAGAAATGATGGCTGATAATATTCTATGAATGCGGCGCTCATGTTTTCTGGGGCGTTTCCAGCTGCACCGCTCCTATAACCGCTTATGTGAACGAAATACACGTCGGGATACTTCTCCGCATACTCCGCGGTCTTATCCATGTATCCGAAGCTCGTCGTGATTATCAGCTTGGAGCCTTTTGCAAGCAGGTTTTCGATGGCGCTTCCGACCTCCGCCTCCGGAACGCTCTCAATATAGAAGCTCTCGGCTCCGGCTCCGAACTTTTCATCCGCCCATCTTCTTCCTCTATCATGGCTGTAGGTCCAGCCGTAATCTCCGACCGGGCCGACATACACGTAACCAACTTTCAGTTTTTCGCCTTTCTTTGAAGCGGTTTGGGTCGCAGTAATTGTCTTCGTGACCGTTTGGGCCCCGGCAGTCTTCGTCACGGTCTCCGTAATGGTCTTAGTCCTAACCGGAACAACAGCAGAACCACCGAAATATCCGGCAATGGCTCCTAATACACCAGCCGCCGCGATTCCGCCGATGGCCGCGTTCTTGGTAATTCCTAGGAACCTTCTACGAGAGAGCCGTCTCTTTCTAGGAAAATAATCGCCTGACATAGTGACAGCTCGATGTCTCCCTCGGATAGATAAACGTTCTCTCGATTTAATCTTCCAAAATTACCAAGAGCGCTCCATGGAAACTTTATTTATCTATCATCAATGCCTTATTAAAAGTTTGGGCGGCGATACCCCTACTGAGATCAGGCTTTTCGTGGCTTTCCACATCTCAACGTGTCTCCCAGATGCTCTTGGTTTTTGGGGCGAAGCAGAACTAGGTAGCTGAATTTTTCAGGAACTTTAATATAATCAAGTGAGTGATTATTCGAGGATATGGGTCTTAAGTGGTGGACTTGGCTCATTATAGGGCTCTGCGCTGGAATAGCGATAGCATCTATCTTCTGGATCGCGTTAACGGCGCCGGCTGAAGGAGTCGAATACGTCGCCTTAGTGGAGCTATCTGGGACGATATCCTACTCGGAGTCACCGTTAGCTCTTTTCACCGGAGAAACCTTGACGCCGAGCAGGGTCGAGAGCCTCCTAAATAAAATCGAATACGACCCATTCGCCGAAGCTGTTGTAATAGTGATTAATAGCCCGGGAGGAAGCGCCGCGGCCTCTGAGGAGATATACCACATGATCGAAGATCTCTCCGAAAAGAAGGTAGTAGTAGCATATATAGCGGAATACGGCGCCTCGGGAGGGTACTACGTCGCCTTACCCAGCGATGAAATCGTGGCTTCTCCGAATGCTTTGACGGGGTCGGTTGGCGCCGTCTCTATAGTGGTCAACTACGCCGAGCTAATGAGACACCTAGGAATAAAAGCTGAGGCCTTCAAAAGCGGAAGATTGAAGGATATCGGAAGCCCGTGGAGAGAGATGACAGATGAGGAAAAAGAGATAATGCAATCCATCGTGAACTCGATAGCGGAAAACTTTCAGGAAAAAGTGCTAAAACACCGAGGGGACAAGATAAACAACTGGGAAGAAGTCCTGACCGCGAGGCCGTATCTAGGAGTTCAAGCGCTCAAACTAGGACTAGTAGATGAAATCGGATCCCTAGACGACGCGGTAAACCTAGCGAGAAAATTGGCAAATCTACCGGAAAATGCGCCGGCGAGATGGATTAAGCCGAAGAAGCCTAGTCTTTTCGAATTGTTGCTCGGAGAAGGCGGAGAGAGCAACGCCATGAAGCTGAGTTACGAAGTGTTGATGATGTGGCCCCTTCCGGCGGTCATAGAGCCCGATCAGATCATAAAAGCAGAAGCGGTGAACGCGGTTTTTCCATAAAAACGAACCGAAAGATAGGCGGATGGGCCCGCTGGGATTCGAACCCAGGACCTCCCGGTTTCTCCCCATTTAAATGGTTATCAGCCGGGCGCTCTAAACCAAGCTGAGCCACGGGCCCAAGTAACCTTTCGTTCTCGCGGTTTTATGAATTTAATGCCTCGTTAAAAATTTTGAGCCGCTCTTAGTAGCTGAGAACCTTAAACTAAAAACTTAATTCCCTTTCTCGCGGCCTCCCTCCGTATAGGTGGCCGTGTTATGAGGTCCCGTAGATTTCCGGAAGAGGTGCTGCGTTCAAGGCTTGAGAGGTTTCAACGGGTTCTACGCGCGAGGCACATCGACGCGGTTATGCTTAGAACGCTCGGCAGCTTCATCTACTTCGCGGGAATTAAGTGGCTGAGACCGGCGCTGCTGATACCGGCTGAAGGCGAGCCCACGGCTTTTATCGCTAAAGGAGAAGAGACCCTGTTTCGAGAGCTTACTTGGAT
>JAGHCZ010000124.1 GCA_021160205.1 Nitrososphaerota archaeon
GCCCGCTCGAGGTCGAGAAGACCGAGTTCGATGCGAAGCTTCACATCGAGAGCCCGGAGCAGATGAAGGCCTTCATGGAGCAGGAAGAGCAGATGCTCAAGGAGATGGTTGAGAAAATAGCCGCCTCGGGAGCCAACGTCGTCGTCTGTCAGAAGGGAATTGATGATATGGCGCAGCACTTCCTAGCGAGAAAGGGCGTCTTGGCCGTGAGGAGGGTCAAGAGATCTGACATCGAGAAGATAGCCAAAGCAACCGGAGCGAGGATCATAACCAGGATCGAGGAGATCACAGCGAACGACTTAGGAAAGGCAAAGCTCGTCGAGGAGAGGCGCGTCGGAGAAGATAAAATGGTGTTCATCGAGAAGTGCGAGAACCCGAAGTCGATAACGATCCTCGTGAGGGGTGGGACCAAGAGGCTCGTTGATGAGGCCGAGAGGTCCCTAAAGGATGCCTTAAGCGTGGTCAAGGATGTGATACTCGAGAGCAAGATCGTCGCGGGCGGAGGCGCGCCGGAAGTCGAGGTCGCCCTAGGACTAAGAGATTACTCGAAGTCCCTAGCAGGAAAAGAGCAGCTTGCGGTGGAGAAGTTCGCCGAAGCGCTTGAAGTGATACCGATGCAGCTCGCCGAGAACGCCGGCCTTGATCCAATAGAGGTGATAGTCTCCTTAAGAGCCAAGCATAAGAACGGAGAAAAGTGGGCGGGCGTGAACGTCATGGAGGGAAAGATTGGTGACATGTATAAACTCGAGGTCTTAGAGCCTCTTCTCGTTAAGAAGCAGGCGATAAAGGCGGCGGTAGAGGCCGCGGCGATGATACTGAAGATCGACGACATAATAGCTGCTTCAAGGCTTGAGGGGAAGAAGGAGAAAGAGAAAGAATTCGGGGCGGAAGAGTCTTCCTTTGAAGAGTAATGAGATAATTGATCCGTATAGGCAGCCGCTGACCCGCTACGAGAAAGCGAGGATAATTGCTGGAAGAGCTCTTCAACTTTCTCTCGGCGCATTTCCACTCGTAGAAGTCAAGCCCAAAGACACTCCGATAGGGATAGCGCAAAGAGAATTTGAAGCCGGTATCCTGCCGATAATAATCCGAAGAAGGAGGCCTGATGGAACCTACGTCGATATACCGTTAAAGGAGCTGCTGAAACCGGTTGAAGAAAAAGCGATTTGAAGTAGGCGATGATGAATCTTGGATCATGGCCTCCGTGATCTTATTAATCCTAACCTTAATTTTTCAGTTCTCTTCCCTGTTTGAGAGAACGTTTTTTCTCTGCGTATTCATCGTGCCGACCATAATCTCGATAGGCTTCTCGATATACCTCAAATTCCGAGGAAGCCAGATTAAGTAATATTCCTCCGCACCCGAGCGTATATCTCGAGATATTTCGAGGTCGCAAGAATTTAATCTAAGAAATGTGGTTAATCAATGGATGTATCGCGCTGGGCTGCGGGAACTTAAGCTTCTTTACGCATCTAAGCCTAAATGGTATTTCAAGGCAGTCGAGAGGGCGTTAACGAGGATAGTCGAATCCTATATCGAGCTCTTCGGAGCAAAAAGATTCATGACTGGCCTCGCTTCGCCGATATTCTTCGACGGGCTCGCTGCTTCTTCGTACCTAGACGAACTGAAAGGAGGCGCAACGACGATAATCGCAACGATTCTGAAAGATTTCGTCAGACCCGAAATGGGCATAGCCGTGGCCGGAGGAAAAAGGCCGAAGGGATATAAGGTTCCGGGAGAACTCGACAAAATAGCCGAAGCATTCGGCTTCAGCGAAGCAACCCTAAAGAACTTGAAATACGCCAGCAGGATGGTCGCAAAAGTTGACAGCGCCGCAATTCAAGACGGCTTCGAACTATATCTCCACTTGATGGTCGTCTCGGAAGATGGTGATTGGGTGATAATTCAGCAAGGAATAAAACCTGTAATGAATTTGGTTAGGAGGTATCATTGGATATCGTTGAATTTGAGAAGCTTCGTCGAGGAGCCGCATGCCGGAATCGTGTCCGCTGAAAGAGAAGCCTTGGTCTTAGATATGACGAATCGGGAAAGCGGCGAAGCGCGGAAAACTTGCGTTGAAGCGGTAAACAGCGACTTGCCGTCCCTGAGGAGGTTATACGAAAACCTTCCTCCCGGGCAATTGACCTTAACGGAATTTGACGCATATGAAGAGAGAAAATGTCCCTTCGAGATACCCAGAATAAAATGGTCTACCATATTGAAAATCAACAAACATTCTCCTAGAAATTTCGAGGAACTTCTATCGCTTCAGGGAGTAGGCCCGGCGACCATACGGTTCCTTGCGGCTGCTTCAATCGAGCTATATGGAGTTTATCCTAGCTTAATCGATCCAGCCATGCTCTTCAGAGAGGTCCCAGTGAGATTGAGCGAGGATAAATGGCTGTACGAGCTGATTGAGGCGATAAAGGCTTCTAACTTGGAATTTGTAGAAAAAAGAAAGGCGTTTAATAGATTGTCAAACGTCTTCCGCTCGTTAGAGGAACTTTCCTAGAAATTTAACGCTCTCTTTTTCCTTCGATGAATTCCTCTACCATCTGCCTTGCCACGTCATCTGGGTACTGAATCGGCGGGCTCTTCATGAAATAGGCCGAAGGGCTCACTAGGACTCCGCCTACTCCTCTATCCTTCCCGATTTTTGCGCATCTTATAGCGTCGATTACCACTCCCGCCGAGTTCGGGCTATCCCATACCTCGAGCTTGGCTTCTATGTTCAGCGGGCATCCTCCGAAAGCCGTTCCCTCGATCCTGATGTAGCACCACTTCCTATCCGTGAGCCACGGGACGTAGTCGCTGGGCCCGATGTGAATGTTTTCTTCTCCTAGGTCGTATGGGATGAGGCTGGTCACCGCCGTCGTCTTTGAAATCTTCTTGGAAGTTAACCTCTCCCTCTCCAACATGTTCAAGAAGTCCGTGTTCCCCCCGAAGTTCAGCTGATAAGTTCTCTCAATCTTCACCCCTCTATCGACGAAGAGCTTGACGAGCGTCCGATGAAGAATCGTCGCTCCAATCTGGCTCTTCACGTCATCTCCGATTAATGGGATGCCGCGTTTCTCGAAGATGGACTGCCATCGAGGCTCTCTCGCTATGAAGACGGGTATACCGTTGACGAGCGCGGCTCCGGACTCTAATACCTGCTCGACGTACCACTTTGTCGCAGACTCGCTTCCCACGGGCAGGAAGCTCACCACGACATCAGCCTCAGTGCTCTTCAAGACATCCGCTACATCAACCGTCGGCGATGGATGTTTCTCGACGATTCCCTTTAAGTACTTTCCAATGCTGTCGTGGGTCATTCCCCTCATTACCTCAACGCCGAGTTTCGGGACGTCGGCGAACTTTCGGGTGCAGTTGGGGGGAACGAATATGGCTTCGGAGAGGTCTTTCCCGACCTTGTTTTTATCGACGTCAAAGGCAGCAACGAATTCGATGTCGCTAATGTGATAAGGCCCCAGCCTGACGTGCATTAACCCTGGAATGAACTCGCTTTCATCAGCATCCTTGTAATAATGAACACCTTGAACTAACGCTGAAGCACAGTTTCCAATGCCTATTATCGCGACTTTTACCTTGGACATTTCAAGATATTTTATGCGCGTTCAATATATAACTATTTCACGTCCATAAAATATTTCACTGCCGTGAACTAGAGCTCCTCAAAAAGCTTTCTTAAAAAGGCTTTCGCCCTTTCTAAGGCTTTCGCGCCCTTAGCTGTTAAAACGTAATATTTTCTTTGAGGCCCTGAGCTTTTTTCGACCGCGCGCTTGGAAGTTATTAATCCCTCTGATTCGAGCTTATGCAACACTATGTAGCAGGTCACCCTTCCGGGTCGAAACCCAAAGTTCTTTCTTATCTTTTCTCTAATTTCATATCCGTAAAGCGGCTCCTTCTTCAAAAGACTTAACACGTAAAGCCATAAGTTTTCAACCGTCAGCTTTCGAATGAGCCTCCTATAGGCGGCGCCCATTTCAGGCACTACTCCACCTTCCATCAATCCAATATCTAAAATAATAAGATTGTTCCGCTTGGGGGAATCCTTTAAGGCACGTAAGGTCGGATGCAAAGAGAGATGAAAAGAGCTACAAAGGAGTAATAATGGATCTGGATGGATGCGTCTATGTCGCTGATAGGCCGACCCACGGGGCTGTGGAAGCGCTGGAGAAGCTGAGAAGGCTTGGAATCAAAACGCTGTACGTCACGAATAATCCGGGAAAAACTTCCGAGGATTGCGCCGAGATGCTCCGCAGAATGGGGATTCGATGCGATGCTGAAGATTTCTTAACCGTTGGAGAGGCGACCGCGCTCTACATTTACTCGAGGTCCGGTCGAAGCAAAGTCCTTGTTATAACGGAAAACGGCGTCAAGGAATATTGTAGGAGGATTGGGCATAAATTACTGGATTTAAGCGAATGGATGCAGGCGGAATACGTTATAGTAGGACATGATCACGAGATAAACTATCAGAAGCTCACAGCCGGTCTCAGAGCGATCCTAAACGGCGCGGTGTTCATAGGAACGAATCCCGACGTAACCCACCCC
>JAGHCZ010000088.1 GCA_021160205.1 Nitrososphaerota archaeon
GAGTAGATCTCCCGTATGTCCAGCTCTCTCACGGAAACAATGTCTGACGCCATTTTCATCCTACACCACGCTTAGGCCGTGATTATCTTAACGACGGCTTTATCCCACTTCACCTTGGCGGCGATGCAGTGGCTTCCCGCGACGTAGACCTTCCTCGCCTTCACATCTCTAAAAGTCTCGATCAAAAGCTCTCTACTGACCGCCATTACGAATGCATCCTTCTTCTTGAATAGGATCGCGTGATAGGTCGTCGTATCCGTTCCAGTCCCCGTCTTAACCCTTGGGCTGACGAAGATGTCGACTCCGAACAGCCTCGCGATCACGCCGGTCTGAGGATCAAATGTTCCAAATTGCATCGCCGTCTTCACGTAATCTTCTTTCAACAAATCCTCATACTGCTTTGGATGCAGAACTAAAACCAGGTCTCCGGGGGCGAATCCCACGTTATTGTTCCTGAGCTGGGTTAACGCTGATAGAATTAAATCGCTGGTGAAGATATCGGTCGACGTCAAATCGCTTTCATTCTTCCCTCCAGGAGTTATGGTTATCCCGGCTGAGGAGTCGAGTTCTTGGAGAATTACGTCATCCGAGCTTAGCTGAGCGGCTTCAGCGAAGCATCTAGCGATAACCGCTCCCAAGTCTTCGGTCATCCTCTCCGCGTCAACGTAGGTGAAGCTCTGAATAGCTCCATACTCGGCTGGCGTGACCTCCACGAAGCTGATAGTCTGAGTGGCCTCAGTAGGCTCGGTTCCCGGGGTGAGCTCGCTGAAGGTTACCGAGTTTATTATCGGGAGGGTCGCCGTCTTCGCACCTCTCTCGAGAGCCACGACTTCTCCGAATGCTCTGAGGCCGAGCGGCGCTCCGGCTGGAAGCCTGAACAACGGCATAGCGTGGGTTACAGGTTGATCGGATGTCCCGGTTACGGCTTCCCTCGCCTTCAGCTTCACGCTTTCAGCAATTCTTCTTCCAATCTGCCTGCATAGCTCGCTGAAAGACCTCGGCTCTTGATCCAGTCTCTCCACCACTATTTTCTCGCTTTCCTTCTTTTCTTGAGCCATGGCCTCCACAGAGCCATTCACATTCTCCTGAGAATATTTCGCATGTTTCTCTTCCGCGAGCTCTTCGACCAATTTCATCAATTCCTCGTAAGCGTCATCGCGTAGTCCAACGCATTCAAGTATCCTGAAGCTTCTCAAAGGCTCCTCTAGCTTGGATAGTTCACATAGCTTTTCATAGCTCGGTGGCTCCTTATCGAATTGCTTGTAGTGGGCTGCGAGATGCTCGTAAACGCTCTTCCGATCTTTGTCTGGGATATTTACTCCTCCACGCGCTCCGAAGAGAGCGGCCATCGCGGCGGCAACTCCTCTCCAAACAACGCATAGCCTACCGCCTATCACCTCGTGGTGCGGAAGCTTGTAGCTCGAGAAGTTTTCAGGATCGCTTTCATCGTACCACGCGAATCCCAGCCTATACTTATCCCAATCAATCGTCTCCTTCTCTCCGCTTCCATCCCTACTCGCCCACTTCCTCAGAGAATTAATTGCCCGCTCCTTATCCCAAGACCTCGTTACTGGAGCTTTGGCCGTTTCATGAATTTGTACAGCTCGCTCAATCGCTCTAAGCTTAATCGATTCAACGATCTCGATGTTTGCCTCGGGGATTCCGGGGACCGCGACGAGCGAGATTTCGCGTAGGTGGAGATTTCTTGGGATAATTACTTCATCTACGAGGTCTATGGTTTCATAGTCGGCGCCGAGGCTGACGTGCTTCACTAATCCGCTTCTAATCTTCTCGATGGCTTCCTCGTCGAAGATCTCCGCCTCATATCTCAAAGCCTTGTTCACGTCATCCCAGTAGATCCTCGCTTTCCCGATAGCGTTCTGCGCCGAGACGTGCTCCCAGTAAACCGGAATCTCTCTCCCATCAACTTCTTCAGCCATTTTCTTAAGCTCCTCTGGGAGATACAGCCTATTGTTTCGACTGACTCTCGCAGGAGCTAGGACTCCCCTGATTCTCAAAGCGTTATTCGCCCATCCGAGGACTTGGAGGCTCATCGACGCCGAGATTTAGTTTTGAGGATATTACGCATCGATGCGTTAAATGCTCTGATCAAGTTCTTTGCCGCTGATGAAGCTGCTCGATAAGTTCTTTGAGAAGCTCGGATTAAAGGAAAGCTCCGGATTCCTCGAAGGATCAAGTATCGGTCAAAGGATCTTGACGACTACTCCGGGAAACGTTTTCAGAAGAAGGCTTGAATGCTTTCTCAAGGACCCCGACACTTATACCGCGATAATGTCTCTGACGGCCTTCGTAGTCGGCCCAGGATTCCATGTATCGGGAAGAGAGGATGCTGTGAGGATTGTGAACGATTTCAATCAAAGAGTTGGAATGGATCAGATCTTATTCAAGGCCATTTCCGAGATGCTCTGGGCTGGGAATAGCTTTTGGCTGAAGATCTATGAAGGCGATAAACTCGTTGGATTAAAAAACATCTTGCTTCCATCAATCGCCGCGATCCATCGAGATGACTACGAGATAAAGGCGCTGGAAATTCGAACACTAAGCGGCGAAAC
>JAGHCZ010000066.1 GCA_021160205.1 Nitrososphaerota archaeon
CCCCACCTAATCGGCATAACCCTTATCATGAATCCGAGCGCCAAGATCGCTACGAGAATAAATATCTCAAGTATCATCGATTTCCCGTGGAAGAAACCCACGATTCTGCCCACAGGTTTAGGGATTCCCGGCTTCCGCATCAAATCTCAGCCCCATCTAACGATATTTTAGGTTAAGTCTTCAGCTTAAACTCTTCCCCTGAGCAGTAAACGCGGCCTCTAATTCTTCTGATGAACGACGCGCAGGCGAAGCATCTGAGAAACGGGACCTTCTTTCCGGCTAGCGGGCATTCAACGTATTCTTTTCTCATCTTGCTGAGCATCTTCTTTCCAACGGCGCCCTTCAAAGCCTCTGATACCTTCTTTTCCACCCTAAGCGCTTTTTCTGCTTCCCCGATTTCCAAGATGAATTTCGCTTCTCTGGTCACAGACTTTCATAGATTTCGCTTAGCTTTTAGCATTCTTCCCCATATAAACCACTGCAGCGCAATCTTTTTCTCAAAGATGGTTTAAGGTGTCTTCTGAATGAGCGCGGAGGATGTCTTTCAAGGCAAATTCCCGATAATATTGGACAAAAAATCGGGGGCTCCTCTCTGGATGGATCTGAGAGAACTTAAGCTCCGATACATGCTGCCTGTGGCGAGTTTGAGGAAGTTCTTCGAGGGCTTAGTTAAGGGAGCGCTCTATGGAACTATATGCGAAAAATGCGGGGCTAAGTATTTTCCTCCGAGGAAAGAATGCTCGAACTGCGGAGCATCAGAGACGAAGTGGGTTGAGTTAAGCAGAGAAGGAAAACTCCTATCCTTCACCGTCGTGAGCGTCAAGCCCGAGAGCTATCAGCAAAACTCGGATTACGTCGTCGGCTTAGCCGAGCTAAAGGACGGCTTCAAAGTTTTGGCTTGGGTGAAATGCGATGATCCGATGAAGCTGAAGAGGGGGATGAAGGTCAAAATCGAAATTGGGAAAAGAAGCGGGGATGAAATTCAAATATATTATATTGTTCCCGAGGGCTAAGCTTTCTTCCTGCTCGAAACGATCGATAGCACGTCTCGGTCTTTTACCTTATAACTCGCCGGCAGCCTAAGACCCGTTCTTGCATCGATCGCGTAAAGGAGGCCTTTAGCGAGTTCGCTGTGAACTTCTCCAGCTAGGTCGGAGATCGTCGCTCCATCGGGCATGAGATAAACATCTGGTAGAACGTTTCCGTGGTGATCGGATAGCTTCTGAACGTCGTAGACGGGGTAAACCGCGCTCATTTTGAGGAGCTTGAAAACGGCCACATTCATAGCGAACTGAACTCCGGTCCGCATGTATTCATCTAGAATTCTTTGTCTGATGAAATTCAGCGCCCATTTCTGCTTCTCGGCTAGAGAAGATTCATCGATGATTTCAAAATTTTCCTCTCCCGGAATATATCTTATCAACCCTTTCTGCTCTGCTCTTCTTAGTATCAGCTCCGCTTCAGCGCTGCAGGGCACAACTATCTTATCAAGCAGCTGATCTCTAAGCCTCCTAAAATTCTCAGGCGCCGTATCCAAATCCATTTTATTCGCGACGACTATAGTTGGTTTAGAGGTCTCTCTAAGGGCAGCGGCGAACTTTCTATCATCTGCCGCGGTCCAGTTTTCAAAGTCCTTCTTATCGAGGCCGGTTTGAATTAAGGCTTGTCTTACGTCTTGCGCGGTGACCTTTATTCCTTTAAAAACTTCTTCCATCGCGTTTGGAAGATCTTTTCCTTTTCTTAGAGATTTGATTATCTTGTCTTCGGATCTGTCGAGAAGTTTAATGAACCACATCACTAACTCTTCCTCAATATCATAATAATCCGCTAGAGGGTCTCCGGTACCCGTCTCGGTTAACCTGCCTTCTTCATCAACGCTTCCGCTAGCATCGACTATGTGTAGGAGGGCATCGGATTGAGATGCGACGGAGAGGAATTGGTTGCCGAGTCCTTTGCCGGCCCAAGCTCCCTTTATCAGGCCGGGTAGGTCTATAAGCTCTATTGGAATGTGCCTCCATCCGTTTACGCACTTAGAGTTCTTTGGATTATCTTTTACCCCGAATTCTCGGCAGACGCAGTGCGTAACGACGTAGCCTACGCCGTAGTTCGGCTGCTTTGTGGTGAACGGGTAGGTTGAGATCTCGGCGGTTCCAAGGGTTGCCGCGTTAAAGAACGTTGTTTTACCGGTGTTCGTCTTCCCGATGAGCCCTATTCGCACCAGCACCAATCCGGCTAGCTCACCCCTCATGAATCTTGCTCATAACTGATAGAAAACCTTTTACGAAAAATTTTGATTTATGAAAAATCGAGAAAAATTTGAGATTTATAGAGGCCCTGTTCTAGAGCGGTAGAACCGTTTTTCCTAGATGCGTATTTAAGACTATTCCCGCCGAAGCGTACATCGCGCTCAGCCCGCATATTATTCCCTCAGCTCCGGCGATTCTCAGAAGTATCGGCGATCCCGTTGCGCTTACTAAGAAGAAGCCGGCTGAAAGCAAGAAGAACAAGATCGTCAAAGTGACGAAGA
>JAGHCZ010000104.1 GCA_021160205.1 Nitrososphaerota archaeon
GAGCTGGGGAGTCTTTCAGCCTTGAGGAAGCTTCCACCACTATCGTCAATTGTCCAGGCCAAGCTCGATAAGCAAGTCTAAGTGCCTCTTCGGTGAAAAGACCTAGATCGCGCGCCGACTCTATTCCATCAACTAGTATCGGGAGGGGCTTTCCAGATCTTCGCTTGATTCTGTAGATCTCTTTTACAGGTTCTTCCATCAGCGGGTCGCATCCGAGGCCGTATACCGTATCGGTTGGGTAAATTATCACGCCTCCGCTTTTCACGATTCTTCCAGCAAGCTCGGCGGCTTCTAGGGAGAATTTCAAAACCTTTCCCCGCGTTTTCATCCACTCGTCTATCGCCTTATTCGCGAGCTCGTCTGCTTTCATGTTTTCTTCTCTAGATATGTAAAAGGCTTTGAAGCCCTTTAAACTTGAAGAAGCTGAGGTTATTCTCGAATGAAGTTTCACGAGCTTTGGATCCCGAACCTTATATATCCCGTTCAACTGATTAATTAACAACTCGCTATCAGCGTAAAGTTCGATTTCATCGGCACCCAGCTCTAAAGCCCTTTCAATCGCCTTGACCGCCGCATAATATTCCGCTTCATTATTTGTTTTGATCCCCAAAAATTCCGAAAATTCCTCGATAATTTTTCCTCGAATGTCTAAGATTAAATATCCTATTCCAGCTGGACCGGGATTTCCCCGAGACGCTCCATCGCAAAATATCTTAATTTTGCTCAAGACGCCTCTTTGGACGCGAGCTTTCTTATCTCGATTCGATAACTTTTCGGAAGCTTTTTTGAAGCCAATTCTAAAGCTCTCTTGGCGGCTTGTAATCCCGGCTCGTTAACCAGCACTCTGAAGACAGGCGAGTTTCTCTTTATACGCGCCGCCCTTCCAACGGGCTTGCCGAAAGCTCTCCGCATTCCCTCTTGGAGCCTGTCGGCGTGAGCCCCGAAGATCATTTTGTTTTCTCTGAGAACGTGGTGCGGATGGGCTTTGAGCTCCGCGAAGTAGTTTTCGTTTCCGAGGACCGATGATAAATGCTTTGAGAGAGCGATTCTAGCGGATTCGAGGGCGACGTCTCTCATCTGCAGGTCTTCCTTGGCTATCAAGAGCAGCTCATATTCGTAGTCATCTGAATACCTGCCCATAGTATATTTCGCTATCCTGGGCTGAGGCGCGCCGTGAATATAGTCAGCTCGGGTATACGGCCTCTCCGGTGCCCGCCAGTTCTTCGCCTTCATCTCGAACCCTATGAAATAAGCCACTTATTTAGGCTTCGCTATCCTGGGGATGAAATTGCTTGTTTTAGAGCGTTGGCGACTTCTAGGAGCTCGGTTGGAGAAAGCTGGAAAATCCTCCTAGAAAGTGTTTCTCCGGATATTCGGCTTAAAGCTCCCTCGAGATGAGGCGTTTTCTTCAGCATGTCCTTTAGAACCCGATTAAGTTTCTGCTTTCTCCTCGTAAAGAGGTTTTTCAGGATTTTTTTCTCGAATTCATCGAGCTTAATCGAAGCCTCCCTTTCCATCAAGATTATAGTAGAATCTATCTTGGGCGGCGGGATGAAGAGGGATCTCGGAACGATCTCGAGTATTCGGGTTTTATAGGCGAGATTTGAGAGAAACGATATATAGAGATATTTCGGGGACCCGGGTTCGGCCACGAGCTTCGACGTGAACTCTTTCTGCAAGGTCAAGACCATTAACTCCGGATTAGATTCGATCAACCATTCCATAAGCTTAGTTGAAATGCTGTATGGGGGATTTGAAACGACTTTATTAAAGCCTGAGGGCTTGAGTTTCAAGGCATCACCTACTAAGAGCTTTACATTCGAATGGTTTCTCAGCCGCTTCTCCGCCTCTTCCGCGAGCGTTTCATCGAGCTCTATCGCTATGACTTCGCCTGCTTTCTCCGCGAGCCTTTCGGTGAGTTCACCTCTTCCAGCTCCAACTTCCAAGACTACATCATTTTTAGAAATCTTCCCGTATTTGATCATCCTATCGTAAATTCGGGGATCTTTGAGAAAGTGCTGGCCGAGTTTTCTTCTCCTATAGTTCATATCGAGGAGACGCGGTAGATAGGCTCTCTAACAAATAGCCTGTGCTTCTCCTCCGGGTTCGCGATCTCTTGGAGTATTCTTTGGACAAGCGCTTTAACGGGGTCCTGGATTCCGATTCTCTTCCTAAGGTCTTCATAGCTTTCAAACGGCTTATGCCCTCTCTCTGAGAGTATCTTCATCGCTATCTTCTTACCTATTCCCGGGATCAGCTCGAGGGCGTGCATTCTCGGAGTGACTGGAGTGCAGGTGTTAAAGAACTCGACGAATTTCTTCTCGTTCGATTCAACTATTTTCCTGACGGCGTTCTCGAGCTCGCTCTTCGCGCTCTCGGTTAGATCTTCGTAATTTATTCTCCTCAAGATCCGCAAGAGCATCCTCGGAACATCTTTTCCCACGTATATTCTCGTCCCGATAACGGGCTTATGTTCGCGGGGGACTGCCGCCTCCAAAAGCGTGAAAAAATCCTCTCCAATAAGCTGGATCACGAACTCTTCTCTGTGAACCGTTATATTCGGAGTGTGGGCCCTGAATTCTGAGGCTGGAAAGGCGTCTAAGACGTAAGCAAAGTCTTCGTATTTTTTCTGCCTCACCAAATTTCATCACATCCTCGCCATTTATATTCCAAATCACTCTTCTTTCTCTTCCATGTGCGCCTTGACTAGGTCTATGATCGATCGAAGTTTTTCCTCCGAGAATAGGAGGAAGGAAACCAAGCGCTTATATCCGCTCAATACAGCTCGAAGCTCTTCAACGTGAGTCGGACATATATCTACTATTTGCGCAGCTTCCTCCCGCGTGAGCTCGAACTTATCCATGAGCTCTTGAACGAGTTTTTCGGCTTTCTCCGGAGGGAGCTTAGAATATTTTCTGACGTAGTTTAAGACTCTAAGCTGAAGGGTGCTTAATTCATCTTCGTGCGCGCTCATGATTTTCTCGACTTCGGGAAGTGAGAGTGAGGTGCGGGATAGAGTTTTCCTGGCCATGAATGGTTACACGCTCCACTTGGTTAAGTGATCTGGAAGAATTGTAAGAGTCTTGAATTTTCCACCGAGCC
>JAGHCZ010000118.1 GCA_021160205.1 Nitrososphaerota archaeon
CCCATTTGTGGATTCTCTTATAGAGCTCGGGCTCATAGATCCTGAGTATGTCATAAACGGTCAGCATGTAATAGGTCGCGACATTTCCTTTCTGAATCATGCCTTTCGGGAACTTCTCGGCGATCAGGTGAAGAGGGGTGCCGCTTATCCCGTGCTGAGCCACCCTAGTTCGATATCCATGATCCCATAAGGCCTGAACTATTTCGACGGTTCTCTTGATGTTTATTCCAAGCTGCGGAATGACTTTTCCCTCGGCGTCCACCGAAACGCCGTGCTTCGATCCGTTGTTTATGGCGAGCCAATGTATATCTATTCCGTTTTTATTCATGTAATCGACGTAGTATAGGGCTTCTGATACCTCGGTGAATTCGCTTTTACCGATTTCGCCCACCTCTCCTTCTCTGCCGTATCGTCTATGCCCGATCTTCTCGTCTAGGAACTTGAAAAGCTCGACTCCAACTTCGCAGATTTTCTTCAGCTGCTCCGGCACGGTGTCCTTTGTCGTGTCGAAGAGGTGAGAGGCATCGATCGCGAAGCTCGTGAACCCTGCTTCGATCCTCGCCGCCAGCTCTCGCTTAACGTTCTCGATCTCCTCGTCTGTTCCCTTCCTTATGACCACGTGATCGGCGTGAAGTATGTATCCGTGCCAGCCGACTTTTTCAGCGGCCTTTCTCACTCGCTCCGCAAAAGTCTTAGGAGTCAGCCCGGTGTAGCCTCCTTTGAGGTTCATCTCGGAGAGGGCCAGCTCGAGAATTACGATGTTCTCCGTTTCCTTCGCCGCCTTTAGAACTCCCTCGATGACCTCCGTGGTTACTCTGGGATTAACCGCCAGGATTATTTCCCTCGGAGGAGTTAGTGCTTCGAAGGCGATGTTTCCTGGGAGAGGAGGCTTAGTTTCCTCGAAGAAAGCGACGTGAGGCGGCTTCATGTATCCAACACCTTTTTCAAGAATATTACTCACCAGCTTATTTTACATGGAGCGAAAAAATAAATATTATCCCAAGAAATAGGGGAAGCGCATACGATTTTTCATTTAAGTGGGTTTTAAGGACTTCTTCGAAAGTTAATTAGATGGCTTGATGAGTAGGCATATCGGAAGAAATATGAGCGGCGGATCATCGGGGACCAGTCTTTCTCAGAGGGCCCGTCTTTCTCTCCTAAAGCTTAGAATATCGATGATCGGGGTCTGGGCGGTCGTAACCGGGATAGCCACCCTCGTCTTAACGGCCGTCCTGTTGTACTTGGGAATGCCCACGTATGGAATCTACGGGATCTTAGGTTTCGTAATAGTCTTCCACTTTCTCCAATGGCTGATAGGCCCCTACATCATTAACGCCCTTTACCGCGTAAGGGAGCTCAAACGAAGCGAATACCCCTGGCTCCACGAATCCGTAGCGAAGATCGCCGCTAGAAGCGGCTTGGATAAGCAGCCCAAGCTGATGCTCGCCGAGCTCGATATACCCAACGCTTTCGCTTACGGAAGCCCATTAACCGGGAACATGGTCGCGGTTACTAGGGGGCTTCTCAGGCACCTTGACAGGGAGGAGGTTGAAGCCGTTGTAGGTCATGAGATAGGTCACCTCAAGCACAAGGACGTCATCTTAATGATGATGATAAGCTTGATACCGGCGATAATCTACTACATCGGGTACAGCCTTTACCTCTCAGGGTGGTTCGGGGACTATGGAGACCGAGAAGAGGGCGGAGGAGCGGGTTTCGCGATCTTGATGGGAATCGTCTTAATCGTGTTGAGCTACCTGTTTAACCTCTTCATCTTCTACATGAGCAGGCTAAGAGAATACTACGCCGACGCCCACTCCGCTACGACCGTCGAGAACGGCGCCAAAAATCTTCAACGAGGATTAGTCAAGATCCTAGCGGCTTCAGGGAGAATACCGAAGTCAGCTCGGAAAAGCTACAATCAATTAAAGATGTTCTTCATCTCCGATCCGGACATGGCTATTAGAAGCTATGGAAACATCGATGAGTTGATTGAGACAATTAAGAGAAAGAAGCCTAGCATATTGTTCGAGCTATTCAGCACTCACCCACATCCCGCTAAGAGGCTTAGATTCCTGGACCAATTCATCGTAACTTAAATAAATGAGGAATTCATTGAACGGGTCAAGTGATTCTGGATATCTCGAGGGGTTAAAATGAGTGTTATCGAGATCCTGGAGAGCCAGCCGCTTAAGCGTTTTCACTTCATCCTATTGGCGTTAACCTGCTTTGTTTACGGATTTACGGCCATGAACGTCATGCTCATAGCAGTTGCCCTCCGCTCAATAGCCCAAGAATGGGGTCTTGATCCAACCGCCGCCGGTATGCTCGGCAGTTACGGATATGTGGGTATGTTCATCGGCGCCCTTTCAAGCGGGTTCATAGCCGATAGAATCGGGAGAAAGTACACAATGATGATCATGCTATTCCTCGGATCGCTGTTCACGGGCTTATGCGGCATCGCCTCGAGCTACGAGTCCATGGCGGTTCTCAGGTTCATAGCGGGAATAGGATTAGGAGGCGCCCTCCCGCTTCCGGGCGTCTACATGAGCGAATATCCGCCTGCGCGTTATCGTGGGAGGTTCGTCGGCGTGGTTGAGACCTCGTGGGTATACGGGGTGATACTCTCGGTCTTCTTCGGATACATTCTAATCCCCCAATATGGCTGGAGGGCGGCGTTCAACGCGGCTTATATTCCCCTAATCCTCATCCCGATACTCGCGGCCTATCTACCCGAATCTCTCAGATTCCTCGAGAAAAAGAGTAGAATCGAAGAGATCAAGAAGATATTCGCGAGATACGATTTGGTAGAAGATGTTGAGAAGCTGGAGATTAAGCCGCCGGCTCCCCGGAGAATGGGGCTGAGAAAGCTCTTCGCGGGCGGCTACCTCAAGAGGACGCTGATTCTGTGGCTGCTTTGGGCGGCTCTGGTATATACTTACCACGGGATATTCATCTGGCTGCCTTACATTTACTCCACGAGGCTGGGCTTCACGATAGTCAAATCGCTCTTCTGGGTCTTGATAGTAACCCTGATCCAAGTTCCCGGATACTACAGCGCAGCGCTCTTACTCGACAAGGCAGGGAGAAAAAGCATCCTAGCAGTTTATCTCACGGTTGCTGGGATAGCCTCCCTCCTCCTCTCGACGACGCAGGACATCAACTTAGTGCTCTTATACAGCGGCGTGATAAGCTTCTTCAACCTCGGAGCTTGGGCCGGGCTCTACACCTATACGCCCGAACTATACCCAACCGAGCTCAGGGGAACGGGATCAGGAGCCGCCGCCAGCATAGGCAGGATCGCCGGCATAGCCGCCCCAACCATCACCGGATACCTGTTCGCAGTTAGCGGTGAAGAGCTTTTCTACGCCTTCGTGGTTTTCGCCTTGGTGCATCTCGTAGCGGGAGCCGTAGTCGCGGTATTTGGCGAAGAAACTAAGGGAAAGACCCTAGAAGAGCTGTCTAGGTGAAGCTTTCGCGGAAATACTTCAAGATATCCAGTTAGCGCTATTTGTCCTCGCCGAAGCCGAATTATATAAATATCTACTTAGCAATGAGTATGAGGCTTGATGATCTCTCTTCAAGAGGTTCTGATAGCGATCGTTCTCTTTGCTTGGATTTTATTCCTAACGACCTTTCTGACGAAGAAGCTTTACGAGCTCATGGTCAAAAAGGGTTTAGAACACAGGGTCGCGGTGTACTATAATCGGAAGGCGGTTCACATACTCGCCGGGGGATTGGTCGCCTTCCTCGCGCCCTTCTGCTTCAAGAGCCCGCTGATACCCCTAATCTTCGCCGCAATCCTGGGAGCGATGACCTATATTCCACACAGAACCGGGAATCTCCTATACTGGTTCCAAGTTCCTGAGAACATGTATGAGGTTCATTTTTGCGTAATGTGGGGAGCCGGATTGGCGGCGGGCTGGCTGTTGACCGGGAATCCGTGGTTCGGCGCGCTTCCGATAATCTTTATGTCCGTAGGGGACGCCGTGACCGGGCTCTTGAGAAACGCGATGTTTAGAAGGAGGACGAAGTCTTGGTGGGGCAACTTGGCCATGGCCGTAACAACTATCCCAATAGGCGCCACGATCTTGGGAATTCCAGGAGCCATAGCGGCTTTGATCTGCAGCTTCGTGGAGCACTACGAGTTCGGAGTAATAGACGATAACATAACAGTTCCATTAACCGCGTTAGCGCTGCTCGCCGTCTTATCCCCGATATTCGGAGTTTAGCTCAATAAGCCCTCGCGACGTAGACGACGTGCTTGGCTTTTTCTCCGCATACTATACAGTTTCCCTTAGGCATCTCGGCTATATCGTATCGCTCTCCCCTAATTTCTCCCTTGGCTTCGTCTTTCAGTTTTTCGGCGCACTCAACTTTTCCACACCACTCGATTCTCGCGATTCTTCTATTTTTCAAGATCTTTTTCACTTCTTCTGTGCTTTCTGCATCCGAGATCAAGCTCATCATTATCCTTTGGCTTTTCTCGAGTAAATTCGATGAAATCGACTTCATGAGATCTTCAATTTTCTCAGCCAAGTTCTCCAGCGGAACTTTCATTCTCTCAAGGGTATCTCTTCTAGCTAAAGTTACGGATGACTCAGCGACCTCTCTCGGCCCTATCTCGATTCTTACAGGAGCTCCCATCCGCTCCCAGTGATAGAATTTCTCACCCGGCGTTACGTCATCTCGATCGTCGAGAATTATCCTCCACCTGCCTGAAAGCATCTCCTCGACTTTGAGAGAGTATTCTCGAATTTCCCGCTCCTGCCCCTTGAACGGTATCGGAATTATAACTACTTGGGTCGGCGCTATGATCGGTGGGAGAACGAGCCCGTGATCATCCCCATGTTGCGCTATCGCCGCCGCTAAAACCCTGCAAAATCCAAATCCATAACAGGTTTGATAGGGCATCCCCCTGCTTCCATCCTTTCTCTCGAATTCTATCTCATAGGCTTTAGCGAAGTCTCTACCTAGGTTATGAATGGTGGCTACTTGATTGACTTTCCCGTCCGGATTCCACGCATCAAAGGCTATTGAATAAACTGCGCCGGCAAACTTGTCGAAATCAGGTCTCTTGAACACCATGTAGCTTATTCCAAGTTCTTTCAGAACTTTTTGATAGATCTTCATCGCTTCTCTCACCTGCTTCTCGGCGTCGCTTGGGGTTTCATGAACCGTGTGAGCCTCGTTCCACGGAATCTCCCTAACTCGGTAAAGCGCTCTCGTAGCTTTGGTCTCGCAGCGGTAAACGTTAACGCTCTGATAGACTTTCAACGGTAAATCTGCGTGACTTCTAATCCAAAGCTTGAACATGGGATACATGATCGTTTCGGATGTGGGTCTGATTATGAGCTTCTGCTCTCCCGGGCCTTGATCTATCACGAAAACTTCTTTCGAGAACCCCTTGATGTGCTCCGCTTCTTTTCCGAAAGTCTCCTCGCTCGTGACCAGCGGAAAATACATCTTCTTATGCCCCGTCCGCTCGAGCTCTTGCTCCAAGAGCTCCCTTACTTTGTCGAGCATGTATGCCCCGTTCTCCATGTACACTAAGAATCCCTTAACCGGAAACCGGTTATCGGCTACCCTGGTTTTTAGAATTAAGTCGTCGAACCATCCCGAGAAATTCTCGAATTTCTTAGCCGCCGATACGCTCATTTCGCATATGCGAGAGCATTTTCCCCATATATAGGCTACCTTCCAGCGTCCCCGGCTCTGCAATAGTTTTAAAAATGATTATTGAGCCTCCCTACCTCTTTTCCCAGCTTCTCAGAGCTGCTTCGGCCATTTCCGATAGGAGCTTTTTCGGGTTTTCTGCTTTCACATACGCGCTTGCCAGAAGGACGCCCTCCGTTCCCAGCTCGATGGCCTTGGCGACATCGTCTCCGGTCGAGATCCCGGCTCCGCAGAGAACGTGGACGCTTGGATTTATCTTTTTGACCGCCTCCACCGCTCCTGAGACGACTTCCGGCTTTGCCTTTGAGACGGGAATCCCCGTTCCAATGAGTTCGGGAGGCTCGATTGCGAGCATGTCAGGGCTCAAGGCGGCTCCTGCTCTGGTGGTTTCAACGGTATCCGTGCATAGCAGGGTCATCAACCCGCTGCTTCTTAATCGCTCCAAGACCATTCCTATGTCAGCCAGCCGAAGCCTGTGTTCCGAGTGATTTACGATTGAGCCGTCCGCTCCAACGGCCTTTACGTCCTCGACGATTATAGATCCGGTGTGACTTCCCGGAGAATATGGATCCACGTGTTGGGCGAAAACCGGAATTTCAACCGCTTGAATGACTTTTTCTAGATCTAGTAAGGGCGGGGCAACTAGGACGCAGACGCCGTATTCCCTGGAAACTTCCTCCGCTATTTTAGCGAGCCTGACGGCTTTCTCCCCGATCGATTGTAGATAAACCTTGAAGTTCAAGGCGATTAATGGATATTGAATCTTCCCGACCATGTTCATGCAAAATCTCTAAAAATTTCCTGATAAACTTTAATGCGAACCTGTTAAATCACTCATTTTACGGCCTAAAAGCTTACATCGTTCTCAAATCGTACTCTTCGACAGCTTCCTCTCTCCTCTGGGAACATAACCCCACAGCTTCGCGAGAACTTTCCCAAGCTTTGAGGGCTTGAGCACACCTTCCTCGGTGATGAAGGAGGTGATGAGCCTCGCCGGCACGATCTCGAAATAGGGGTTAACAGCCGATAGATTCTTAACGTCTCCGTCATATACCTCGCCCGGCGGATGCTCTTCGAGAGAGAACCCGTGAATCGCCGCTTTCCAGAGGTCTGTGATCACGAAAAACGGTATTCCTGCCTCTGAGGCCGCTAGCGCCACCATCTTTGTCCCAATTTTATTAACGATCGAGCAGTCATCTAAAATGGCATCACAGCCGGTTACGACGGCGTCCACCTCGCCTTCATCTATTATGTACGATGCAGCTGAATCGACGATTAACGTAACGTTAAATCCTTTTTCAGCCAGCTTCTCTGCCAACCACCTGCCTTCGCAGCCCGGCCGAGATTCAGTTACGTAAATTTTCAATTTTTTACATAACTCGATCGCGGTTATCAAGGTTGAGCTATAGCTGTGAGTAAGTACGGAGCTATATTTGCCGAGTCTTCGCGAGGCGTGCTCTATAACGCCTTTCACTCTCTCTCGATACTCCTTGACCGCCGACCTCACCGCGGACTCAATCGCATCTTCAAGGCTTACTCCTTCGGCGACTTGCTCATCGATGAGCGCGGAAATCCTGTATGCCATGTTGGCTATGGAAGGCATGCTCGGCCTAATCTCGGCCAACTTTTTCACGAGCTTCTTTACAGATCTCGAAGTGGGCTTCCCTTCAAGTAGTTTGAGAAAGGCGTCAGCTGCCTTTATCGTGAGCTGCGCAGCTCCGCTCGTGGAATCCTCTAGTATGTCTTTGGTAAGCTCCTCGACCTTCAAGCTCGATACCAATCATTAAGATACTACTATTAAGGTCTTTGAGCGAAAATTTCCGTAAATTCCACGTTTTCACCTAGATCCAACAGACATATTAGCCGGCTGGATAACTGCAGAAATGTGAGTCCGAGAAAGCCTAAACCTAGAATCTGCTTGATGGATGTCGAATCCACCTCCCTAGATGCCGATGTGGGAGTATTCGTTGGAGGCGGATTAATGGAGCTAAATGGAAGATTTCAATGGTTTTATGCGAGAACGCCGCGGAACGAGGAGCGAGCGCTTAAAAGTCTCCTCGAAGCGATTTCGAAATGCGATGTGCTGATCACGTGGAATGGCAGATTATTCGATATACCGTTTCTCACCGCAAGAGCGCTGAAACTAAAGTTGCCGGTGGAAAATCTATACGAACCCGCGCACGTGGACTTAGCCGAATTGGTCAAAAGCAGCCTAAAGCTCGTGAGAAGCGATCTTTATCACGTTGCTAGGTTTCTGGGGGTGAAAAAAGATCTAAGCGTTGAAGGGTTCGACGTGCCATCGCTCTATCTAAAAGCCGCCAAAGGAGATAAAAAAGCCGCCTCAGCGATCAGGAAGCACTGCAAGGACGACCTCGAGGTTACTAGGAGAATTTTGGAGAGAGTCTTGCCGCTGCTCAGGATTAAATATCGCGACCTTCCTCTATGACTGCTCTCCGCCTCTAAGCTGAACTATCTTTACTATGTGAACAGGCTCGTCGCGCATTCCATAAGTCAATATGATTATCGAGTTCTCCGAAATCCCGCTCAATTTCCTTAATTTCTCTTCGAGCTCACTTAATCCCTCGTTGTATTTTTTTGACGACACCTCGATCGTTTCCACTCCCCGCACTAAAGCCAGCTTTCTAAGAGTTTTTTCGTTAGGCGACGCCGAAATCACCTCGCAC
>JAGHCZ010000132.1 GCA_021160205.1 Nitrososphaerota archaeon
CGTTGTTCGCCGGAGTCTTAACCAACGAGAACTCCGTAAACTTTTTCATGGAAAATGAAGCCGACGCGATAATCGAGGAAATCAATAAGCTTCCGAGGATCTTAAAAAGACAAGAAGCGCTGTGGAGGCCTTTCTGAAGCGATAGCTCTCTTAAAGTTCTTAAGCGCTTTTTCAGAGGTTACTGATCGATGAAGAAAGCGAAGTTGATCGACACGATGCGGGATTTCATAATGTATTGGAAAAATTATTCTGAAAAGAGCGGCGAAGAAATGTTCCACGGCTGGTTAACGGAATATATAATGTATTATCCAGAAATCCTAATCGTAGAAGCGACCTATAGGAAAAGCCTAGACAACTTGAAAAACATGATGGTCGAGGGAATCTTATCGAAGATAAATGACCTAATTCACGGGATAATCGAGGGTTGGATGACTTTTCTGGAGAACTTCGAAGACGTTTACTCCCTGGCGGTCGAGGAATTTCAAGAAAATCTAGAACCCATATTCGCGATCTACGTCGGATCCGGCTGGAGACCGAGGTGGACTAGCATGATCTTGGATAAGCCTGCTTTGATAATTGATCTCGGAAGCGTAGCTGAGCTAAAATTAACCGGTCGAAGCGAGATGCGCGGACTACTCGCATTCAATTTAGGGCATCTATATCACATGTGGAAAAGAGATGAGCTCAATCGGCTTAAAGAATCTAGGGAAGATCCCTTTTTCCGACTTTACGCCGAGGGGTTTGCCCAGCTCTCTGAGCACCTCATCTTAAAACGTGAATCATGGCACATGGTCAGAAGCGAAGGTTGGCTGAAAGCCTGTGAAGAACGCGAGGGAATGCTTGCTGAAGAGTATTTGAGAAGCGCCGAAGCAGGAGATGTAGAGGCGTTTTACGATCCTTGGCTTGATGTCGGGGGATTGAGGCTTGCAGGAAAATATCTCGGATACAGGTTCGTGGAGAGCCTTCGGGAGGAGGGGTTAACCTTGGAAGAAGTTGCTGGTTTTTCGGAGTCTGATGTGCTGAAACTTTCAAGAGCATTTCTCGAAGAATTAGCTGAAAATCACAGAAGTAATCAACTTTAACCAATATTTTCTCCTATATTCTCGTGAAAAATCGAAGATACATCGGCATTCAGTCCTGTTCCGTTTTCCTCGAATTTTTCCGAAAGTTTAATATAGCTCATGGATCAGTAAGAATGTAATGGAAGAGGTTAAGCTTAAGAGAAGAGGAAATCTCTTCAAAGATGAAGGCGGAACATTAGTCTTAGTAAATGATGATAATGAAGCATATAAGGTCGATGAAGTCGTTGCATACGTGTGGAGTATCTGTAATGGGAAGACCGTGACCGAAGTAATAACTGAATTCGCCAGCATTAGCGAGACAGATGTAGAGGAAATTAAAGCCCCACTCTTAGATCTAATAAACAGGCTTAAATCAGCATCTTTAATAGAGTAAATAAATAATTGTAGAAAAATTCCAATACGTCGGCTTAAGCCTAATAATGTGAGTTTACAATATTATTTCTCGGAAATGTTTGACGATTTCACCATAAGTTTCCTCAGAGCCGTTCTTTCTCTCATTATAGTAGTTGATCCGCTCGGGAATATCCCGATATTTCTAGGGATCACGGGCGATCTTTCTCCAAAGCAGAAAACGAAGGCATTTAACGTCGCCGTCTTAACAGGGTTCAGCCTTTTAATGATATTCGCGGGCGCCGGGAACTGGGTTCTCAAGATCTTCAATATAGAGCTCTACAGCTTTAGGATAGCCGGTGGAGCGCTTTTACTCTTCATCGCCTTAGATCTCCTGATCAAGACGAAGTTCGAGTCCAAGGGATACAGTCACATCCCAGAACAGGCGGGGGCGGTGCCGCTCGGGGTCCCGCTTCTCGTGGGGCCGGGTGCCATAACTACGGTGATAATAACCTTGGAGAGCTCGGGGTTCGTGGTGGCGTTGGCTTCGGTCGCAATCGTCGCGGTGTTAACGTGGATAATCTTGAGGTTTGTTGATCCTATTCACAGAGCGCTTGGGGAGGTCGGATCGACGGTCGTTTCGAAGACCATGGCCATGCTCCTCGCAGCGATTGCGGTCCAATACATCCTAGAAGGAATAAAGGAATACCTCGCGAAGCTCCCTTGAGAAAGCAATTTACTTTTACTTTTAATCAAGTTAAATCATATTCGAAAGATGGGCTGGATGGACTATAGGACGCTGGGCAGGACGGGCGAGAAAATCGCGGCAATAGGCTTCGGCACTTGGAGGATCGGAGGAGGAATGAGCCCAGATTACTCGCATGACCGAGAAGCCATCGAGGCGATCAAATACGCCATAAAACTTGGGATGACTCACATAGATACTGCCGAGATCTACGGCGCGGGGCATGCGGAGGAATTGGTGGGCAAGGCGATAAAGGAACTTCCAAGAGAAGATTTGTTCATAGCGACCAAGGTCTGGCACACGAATCTGAGATACGATGACGTCCTGAAGGCATGTGAACGAAGCTTGAAAAGGCTTCAAACCAGCTACGTCGACTTGTACATAATCCACTGGCCCAGCCGCGCGATCCCGCTCTCGGAGACCATGAAGGCCATGGAGAGGCTCTACAAGGAGGGAAAAACAAGATACATCGGGGTGAGCAACTTCTCGGCCGATCAAGTAGAGGAGGCGAGATCATATCTCTCAGTTACGGACGTAGTCGCGAATCAGGTAGAATACAACCTCTATAACAGAAGCATCGAAGCGGAATTAATGCCCTACTGCTTCAAGAACGGAATCACTATAACAGCGTATTCTCCGCTCGCCAAGGGAACGCTGGCCCGAGAGCTTAAATCGCCGAGAAACAGGAGAGCGAAAATTCTCTTCGACCTCGCCGAAAAATACTCCAAGACGCCGACCCAAATAGCCCTGAACTGGGTTATCTGGCACGAGCAAGTCATCGCGATCCCAAAAGCGATCCAAAAACACCACATCGAAGAAAACGCCGCCGCAGCAGGCTGGAAACTAACAAAACAAGACTACGAACTAATCTCAAAAACATGGAAATAACGCCTCAAAAAAGATAATCAAATTAAAAGCCCCGGGCGGGCTTTGAACCCGCGGCCTGCGGCTTACGAGGCCGCCGCTCTACCCGCTGAGCTACCGGGGCTCGGTGTTTTTTGGTAGATTCATTTTTATTATGTTTTTGTTTTTATTGGTTGCGAGGTTTGGGTCGGGGTCGTGTTTTCAGGGTTTGTGTCCTTGTATGCCTCGTCGTTTTGTTGGCAGCTTTAGCGGCTTTTTTCGGCTTTCAACTGCTATCCTTGAAGCGCGGTGACGGGGTTCATCCAAGACCCGTTGTGAAAATTTTAGTCGAGTGCAGCGATGGAGGCTGGAAGTCGATTAATGGAAGCGGAGTAGTGGGCTGCGAGGTTCATAGGCGGTTTAGGCTCGCGGCTAGGTTGACTAACGAGGGAGACGAATCCGGTTTAAAGGGAGTCGATACGGCCTCGGGTATTCTATTAGCTCTTAAAGGAGGAAAATTCGACAAACTCTCCATCGGAAACTTCGACTGGGCAATAGGGGTAAACGAAACCGCCGGCGTTGTCAACCCTAACGGATCGAGAATTGTAGAGGTTTTTTCCAAATATATGGGCGGCCACGAATTCAGAGAAGCTTACTTCGACATTAAGGTTGACGAAGGCGTCGAATCAGTTAAGCTCTATTATAGAGGCTGGATTCTAGACGAAGACGACGAGGTCATCGCCCCCAACGGCGAAAAGCAGCCCTACTGCGCCAGATATCCGCCCGAAAACACGGTGGACAATCCTCCAGATCTTAGATGGGTCGGTGAAGAATTTATGAAATACAAGACCTTTGAGATAACCATATTCGTGGCCTCTTGATGTCTAGAGAACCCGCTTGATTTTAAAGCGCGATTAACCCCATGGCGACGGCGATAACTGCTAGGATCGCGGTGAAGATGTGGGGCTTTATCTTTTGAGAAGCTTTCAGCAAGCTCGATATGGTAACGATGGATACGGCGATGGAAACGCACATCGATGTTACTAGGGTGATGGGCGCCAACTCGCCGACAGCGCTGGGAGAAAACAGGTAGGCGTAAACGCCGCCTCCCAAGGTTGCTGGAATAGCCATGAGAAAGGACAGCCGCACAGCCGAGCTGGGGTGATGCCTTAGAAGAATTAGGGCAAATATCGTTACTCCGCTCCTGCTGATCCCCGGTAAGGCTGAGAACCCTTGAGCGAGTCCGGTTAGGATGGCGTCCTTTAAGGTCGGCGTGCTCCTCAACTTAATTCTACTCCTCTTCACATCGCTCCTAATCCACGACATAAAGCTTGTGAACCCGAATAAGATTCCTATCACGATCATCGAGAAACCGCCTAGCGTGCTGAGCGAGCCGGCTACGAGAAAAGCCAAGGGAACCGCCACCAACGCGGTTACCAAAGTCGAAAACAACAAAAATAACAGTAGCTGACGGCATTCGCCTCCGGCTGCAAAACCCTTTAGAGCCTTCAGTAAATCGCTCCTGAAATAAATCGCCGCCGCCGATGCGGTAGCTCCGTTCAGGAATAATCCGATGAGATAGGCGCTCGACGGCGAGAATCCGAGTTGATAAAAAATTAGCAGGAGGAGCGTTTTGCTGCTGACTGGAAGCCATTCAGAGATTCCTTGAATTGCCCCCGATAAGATGCCTATAAGCAACTCGATGAATCCGGACAACTTCCTCAAAGAAAATTCTATGTACTTAGTGATATATTATGACCTCTAAAACCTGAAATAGATCGTTTAAAATATTAAAGACCTGGAGGATTCGTGGTACTTAGATTGCCGAGCAAAATCGAGGAAAAAGAATGTCTTCTATGCGGCAGGAAATCCAAGCTCATCTCAGAAAGCATAGGCGTATGCGTCGATTGCCTGAGAAAAAATCCAGAAAAAGCCTTACAGCACTCCGAAGAAACCCATAAAAGGATTAGGATCAAATTCGGTCTCCCCCCGAAGCCTCCGAAAACCGAGAACGGAATAAGATGCAATCTATGCTACGCTGAATGCTCGATGGGAGAGGGCGACGTGAGTTACTGCGGACTGAGAAAAAACATCGATGGAAAACTGATATCGAGGGTTGATTCAAAACATGCCCTCCTACATTACTACCTCGACGCTCACGTAACAAATTGCTGCGCTGCATGGTTCTGCCCCGCGGGAACAGGTTCAGGTCATCCACGATACGCCGTTAGAGACGGACCCGAATACGGATACTATAACCTCGCTTTATTCTTCTATGGATGCAGCTTTGACTGCCTATTTTGCCAAAATTGGTCTCACAAATTGTTGAACGAAGGAAAGATAGTCTCAGCCGACGAAATCGTTAACCACACCTTAGGAGACAGCAGGATAACTTGTTGGTGTTGGTTCGGAGGATCCCCCGAGCCGCAGCTTCCCTTCGCGTTGAATGCCTCTCGAATGGCTTTGGAGCGGAAATCCGAGAAGAGGGTTCTGAGAATATGCTTTGAGTGGAATGGATGCGGCGCGAAAGAACTCGTGAAGAAAGCTGGGGAAATAGCCTATGAAAGCGGGGGAAACATAAAGTTTGATCTCAAGGCATTTACACCGAGCGTTCACAAAGCATTAACCGGAAGGGATAACAAGCGAACCTTCGAGAATTTCGAGCTGATATATAGAGAGTTCTATGAAAAAAGAAAAGATGTTCCGGTGCTGAACGCCACAACCCTCCTCGTCCCGCATTACGTAGATGAACACGAGGTCTCGAAGATAGCGGAGTTCATAGCCAGCCTAGATCCCGAAATACCCTACAGCCTCCTAATTTTCCACCCAGATTTCATGATGAGCGACGTAACCGTAACTCCGAAAAAGCAGGTAGAAGAATGCTATAAAGCGGCGAAGAAATATTTGAAAAACGTCAACATAGGCAACATCTCCCTCTTAGGCCTCGCAGAGGCAGGGCTTTAATGGGTTCTAGAGGGCAAATGTGCCGCTGTAATCGCGGGGTAAGGTAGGCACGGATAAAATGTTGTTCCAAGTTTGCTCCTTTTTAGAAAAGGTATCAGCATGAGCTAGGGTCATCACGGATCTCAGTCAAGCTGGGGCTCATCATCCAATAGCTTATTTTTCACTCGGATTATTTTATTTTTGTGAGCGGACGGCGGTTTAAAGCGCTAATAATATGCACGTCGATTCATCACGGAAACACTTTGAAGATCGCAAGGGCAATCGCAGGCGTCATCGGTGCGGAGATCGCACGGACTTGGGAAGCAGATCCCGATCAGGTGCCGACTTACGACTTAACGGGTTTTGGATCTGGAGTCTATTATGGATCTCTTCATAAATCGATCCTTGAATTTGCAAGGCGGCTTCCGCCAGCCCACGGGAGTAAAGTCTTCATATTCTCGACTAGTGGGCTGTTAAAGATACCGTTAATCCACGATTACCACCACTCCATTAAGAAGATGTTAAGGACGAAGGGCTACCGCATTATCGGAGAATTTACCTGCAGGGGATATAATACTCATGGCCCTTTCAGATGGCTCGGCGGGATGAATAAGGGAAAACCGGATGCGCGGGATCTCGAAAATGCGAGAAAGTTTGCGGAAAATTTGCTCGAACAAATCTAAAGATCAAGAGACATGTAGCGCATATCGATCGCATTAAAATTCAGTATTCTTTGATCTGGAGCTTTCTCGCTTCTAACACCTTTTTAACAGCGGTTATTAGCGGGAGCCCGAGGATCGTTTGTGAAATTAATTCGCCTGGAAATACTCCTGCGTATCCTAGCCAGACTACATCGCCCCACGAAACATTCGGCAATATTATGAACGGGAGATATGATCCCACAATTAGCGTTATTATCGACGCGGATGTCAAGCTGGCGATCGTTAATCTAAGCTTTCCCTGCCTTCCATAAGCTATTCTATAAACTGCGTAGGACGCTAACAGGTTAGCGATGCTTCCTCCGACGATGTCTATTGGATTGGGAGGATATCCGACGGGAAAGAGGTTCGCCAAAATACATCCTAGAAAAACTCCGTAGGTCGCCGAAATCCCGACTATGGCCGAGGCCATGATCAAGATGTCCGAGACCCTTACTTGAAATGGTAGAAAGCTTATTGGCGCTAGGGCTATGGTTAATGCGAAGTATAAGCCCGCGAAAACCGCGACTTCCGCTACGATTTGACTTCTTTTTCTAGAGGAAGACATTACATTTCACCTCTAGGCTCTTGAAAAATTCCACTTCGTTATTTAGATTATTCTGTGGCGGCCTATCACCTCGGAAGTCGGCTTACCGTATATAGCTATAGGATATCCGCAGAATTTACATCTATTTTTCTCATCTAAATTCCATGATAAAATATTGAACCCATATCGCTCAATAACTACCTGTCCGCATTCAGGGCACACCGTATTTTCGTATGGGTGACCGGGAACGTTTCCGAGGTAAACGTATTTCATTCCTTCTTGCTTTGCGATTTCATGATGTTTTTCGAGCGTCTTAATGGGCGTTGACGGCAAATCTAGCAGCTTATAATCGGGGTGAAACCTTAGAAAATGAACTGGTACATCCGGTCCCAGACTATCGTGGATCCATCTAACGAGTTTTCTAGCTTGATTGAGGTCATCTCCGATCCTCGGAACTATCAGATTTGTGATCTCTATATGTACTCTAGTTTTATCTCGGAGTTCAAGTAGGGTCTGGTATATTGGGTCCGGGCTCGGAACGCTGCTAAACTTTCTGAGGAAGTCTTGGTCTCCATTTCCCTTGAAGTCCACCGTCGCCGCGTCTAAGAAATCTTTTGCCTCGTTTACGGCTTCGGGAGTCCAGTACCCATTTGTCACGAAAACGTTTATCATCCCCTCTCTTCTCGCCAACACTCCGATGTCATGCGCGAACTCCATGAAAATTACGGGCTCGTTATAGGTATACGCTATTCCATCGCTCCTATACCGCTTAGCCATCTTCACGACCAGATCCGGGGTAACATCCGTTCCCTCGATCTTCCTCCTTTGACTGATGTCGAAATTTTGACAATATTTGCACGCCCAATTACATCCCGTCGTGGCTATCGAAAAGACTCTGGCCCCGGGAGCGAAGTGCATTAACGGCTTCTTTTCTATGGGAACGACGTTCGCCGCGATTATTTTTCCATACACGTGCAGGTATAGGACTCCGCCGACGTTCCCCCTAACCCCGCAGAACCCAACCTGCCCCGGAGCCAGCTTGCAATATCTTGGACACGCCTTGCAGACAACGATTCCTCCGTCAATTTTTTCGTAAAGCCTTGCAGGCTTACCTTCTACCATTATGCCACTCCAACTTCATATGGAGGACAGGATCTATAAAGGTTACTCGAGAATATGAATTAGGGAAAAATTGAGAGGCGTCTACCTTCTCCTGATCAGGGTCGAGAAAAGCGTCAAGATAAAAGTCGGGAAGCTCGGATTGATAGACTTCGAAAAAGGGGAATACGTTTACGTCGGCTCGGATCAAAGAAATCTAGAGAAGAGGATTCGCAGGCACTCAGCCAAGAATAAGAAGAAAAAATGGCACATAGATTATCTCACCGCGAATGAAAACGTAGCCACCGTAGCGGCATACGCCTATGATCTCCCGAAAGAATACGAATGCAAAATAGCAAAAGAAGTTTCAACGATCTCTTCGAAGATAATCAAGGGATTCGGATCATCTGATTGCCGATGTCCCAGCCACTTCTTCAAAATTGACAGGGGATTCAACGAATTAATTTCAAAAATCTCTAACAGAATTAAGAAAGCTCCAATCCTAAAAATGAGATTTGTTTAGCCGCGGGATCTCCTGCCCCGGAGGGCTCTTTTATTGAGCTTCTGAATTATCATCTTAGATGAATTTACGTCGATGGAGATCGCGAGCTCATCTCCTTCTCTAAACGGGAATTGACTGTCGTGAGCTAGCTTGGCGGGTATGTGAATGTAATAATATTCGTTTCCAGTAACGTGAACTTTCTTTCTGAGGTAACTTTTAGCCCTGAGCATGATCTCAGCCTCGCTAGTAAATTTACAGAGGAATTTTGTATATAAAAATTATGAGTAAAAAAGGATTGCTGCTTTTTGCAAGGCTTCATTAAAAGCTTGTGCTTAAGGCTTTTATTGTCGCGGATGAATACTTGAATTTAAGCGTAGAGAACATGGGGAGAATAAGAACGAGGAAAGTAAAGGTCTTGGCTAAGGAAATACTCGAGAAATATCCCGATAAAGTTTCAGCCGACTTCGAGCTTAATAAGCACTTTGTCGGCGAGATCCTAGTGGGCCAAGTCTCGAAAAAACTTAGAAACCAAGTAGCGGGATATTTGACCAGGCTCATTAAGATTGATCTTAAAAAAGAAGAGGAAGAGGCTGCTTAAATATTTCCGCGGCTTTGTGGATTATTAAATAATGAGCTGTGATAGATTTTTATGGCCCGATGATGACGATGACCTGCGCGGAGCATAATGAGGAACATGCACCTTACTGAGGGCGATTGCAAGCAGCTCGTTAAGCGCACGGTATTAGTAAGAGTCTTAGGCCCTTTAGAGGAGGCCGTCGAAGGTGGGGTCTTAAAACTCCAAGTCGACGGTAATACGAGCCTTTTGGAGCTTTTTAACAAATTTCCCGAAAAGCTTAAGAACACGGTTCTCGTAGGCCGTGAAATCGCGCCTGATCTCTTGGTCGTAGTTGACGGCGGCGAGCTGTCATGTCGCGGGCCGCCTGAAGAGGTATTAATCGGAGAGGCAGGAGTAAAGGAAATAGTTC
>JAGHCZ010000082.1 GCA_021160205.1 Nitrososphaerota archaeon
ATTCTAGCGCACTACACAGCGTCGTCTTCTCGGGGTTCAGCGCAACCGCCCTCGCCGATAGAATAAATGACGCCGAAGCAAAAGTTCTGATAACCGCCGACGGCCTGTATAGAAGGGGGAAGGTAATACGGCTGAAGAAGAACGCGGATGAAGCTTTGAAGATGGCGAAGAGCGTAGAGAAAGTCGTCGTGGTCAAGAGAGTGGGCATAGAAGACACCCCGATGACGGAGGGAAGGGATTATTGGTGGGACGACCTGATGAAGGAGGCTGAACCATACTGCGAACCAGAGCCCATGGAGGCAACAGACCCCCTATTCATCCTCTATACCAGCGGAACCACCGGGAAGCCGAAGGGCGTGGTTCACAGCACCGGCGGATACCTCGTCTGGGTCTGGGCCACCCTGAAATGGGCATTCGATCTTCAGCCTGACGATATTTGGTGGTGCACGGCCGACATAGGCTGGATAACCGGCCACAGCTACATAGTTTACGGCCCCCTACTGCATGGAGCGACTCAAATAATGTACGACGGCGCTCCGAATCATCCCGCTCCAGATAGATGGTGGGATATAGTCGAGAAATACGGTGTAACAGTCTTCTACACTGCGCCGACCGCGATAAGGATGCACATGAAGTTCGGAGAAAAATGGGCTAAGAAGCACGATCTCAGCAGTTTGAGGACTTTGGGCACGGTCGGAGAGCCAATAAATCCAGAAGCCTGGAAATGGTATCATGAAGTTATCGGGCAGAGACGCTGCCCAATAATAGATACTTGGTGGCAAACCGAAACAGGTGGATTCATGATCTCTCCGGTCACGGTAGACCTCGTCCCGTTGAAGCCTGGTTCGGCGACTTTCCCGCTGCCGAGCATTCACGCCGAAGTAGTTAACGAGGACGGAGAACCGGTCAAACCATTCGAGAGAGGTTATTTAGTGATCTTATCTCCGTGGCCTGGAATGCTGATGACGCTGTGGAGAGACCCCGACCGCTACAATCAGGTCTATTGGACTAAATTCAAGCCAAACGACAAGCTGCAGTTTAAGATACAGCCTCCGGCGGTTTATTACACCGGCGACTACGCTATGAAAGACGACGAGGGATATCTCTGGCTAATGGGAAGAGCTGATGACGTCATAAAGGTGGCGGGACATAGAATCGGAACAGCCGAGGTTGAAAGCGCATTCGTCAGCCATCCAGCCGTCGCCGAAGCAGCCGTAATAGGAAAACCCGATCCGGTCAAAGGAGAAACAATCGTGGCCTTCCTGATCCTCAAATCCGGCTACGAGCCGAGCGACGAGCTGAGAAAAGAGCTCGTGATGTGGATTAGAAAGGTGATAGGCCCAGTCGCGACCCCTGAAGCCGTTTACTTCGTTTCCTCGCTGCCCAAGACCAGAAGCGGAAAGATAATGAGGAGGCTGCTAAAAGCCGTTGTAAGCGGGAAGCAGCTCGGAGACGTAACTACGCTCGAGGATGCTTCCTCGATCGAGGAGGCGAAGAGAGCCGTAGAGATGCTCAAGAAGGCCATGGGAGACGAGAGCTGAACAGTTTTCTCTTTTCAGGAAAATTTTTCTCTATTTTTATAATCTTTATCTTTAGGAGGCTGGCTTATTGAAGGTGAGTTTTATCGGAGCGGGAAGAGTCGGCAGCACAGCAGCATATACGCTGATGAGCAGGATGAAAATAGATGAAATAGTGTTAGTAGATGTGGTCAGGGAGCTCGCAGAAGGAGAGGCGCTAGATCTGCTTCACGCAAGCTATGCATTAGATAATCCCGTTAAGATTTACGGCGGAACCGATTACTCAAAGCTTAGCGGCTCGGATGTGGTGGTGATCTCCGCCGGGGTCGCGAGAAAGCCTGGGATGTCGAGGCTCGACTTACTTCATAGAAACGCCGAAATAATGAAGCAGATTTCGGAGAAATTGAGAAAATACTGCGAAGAATCGGTGATCGTGGTTGTCACGAACCCCGTTGATTTGATGACTTATATTCTGTGGAGGGAGACCGGCTTTCCCAGGGAAAGGCTGATCGGGATGAGCGGGGTGCTTGACACGTCTAGATTGAAGAGCATAATCGGCCGAGCGACCTCCGGCGTTGTTCTAGGAGAACATGGAGATGGAATGTTCATAGTCGGAGAAAACAAGGAATTTGAAGAAAAGGTTAGAAAAGCGGCTATGGAAGTCATTGAGAGAAAGGGCGCGACAGTCTTTGGACCCGCGGCGTCCATTTACAGGCTTGTGAAAGCGGTGCTCACGGATTCGAGGGATGTTTTACCGGCTTCCGCGGTCTTAGATGGAGAATACGGCTTAAAAAACGTGGCCATCGGAGTGCCCGCGAGAATCGGAAAAAGCGGCATATTAGAAATTATAGAATTGGAGGAAGCAAAGAAGGAGCTGGCGGCGTCAGCTTCGAAGCTTAGAAAAAAGCTCGAGGAAATCGGCTATTAGCGAAGCGAAGATTTAAACAAAGCACCTGTCGATTAACTACGATGGCTAGGACGAGCAGG
>JAGHCZ010000042.1 GCA_021160205.1 Nitrososphaerota archaeon
AAACCGAGATACTCTTGGTGGGAGGACTTGCGAGAAGCAGGAGGCTCAGAGAAATGATGGACGCCATGGCGAAGCTGCACAACGCCGAGGTCTATGCGGTTCCACCGAAGTACGCGGGAGATAACGGAGCGATGATAGCCTGGACGGGAGTCCTCCAATTGATCTCCGGTCAAGTCGTTTCGATCGAAGAGAGCAGGGTTAAGCCGAGGTACAGAATTGACGAAGCTGAAGCCATTTGGAGGGAGCGAGAACACTAAGCACCGCGAGGGCGCTATAGATGACGCTGAACAAAGAATCCGAGATTATCAGGATCGGCGCCGAAGCAGTCATCTCAAAGCTCGAGTGGAACGGCTTTAAACTCGTCTCGAAGCACAGGGTTCCGAAGCCCTATCGGATGCCGAGGCTTGATAAATGGATTAGAGATAAGAGAACTCTTCATGAAGCGAAAATAATCTCAGATCTGAAGAAAGCGGGCGTTCCGTGCCCGGCAGTTCTCCTGATGGATCGGAGCAATGCAACCTTATACATTCAATTTATCGAGGGATCTGAGCTCAAGAAAGTTTTAGATGATTTGCCGAATAAAATCGTGGAATCGATCGCGGGAAATTTGGGGGAGATAATTGGGAAAATGCATCTCAAGCACGTTGCCCACGGAGACTTAACGACTTCCAACATACTCGTCGATAGATTGGGGAGAATATACCTGATAGACTTTGGACTGAGCATAGTCACCGACGATTTAGAGGAACTCGCCGTCGATGTCCATCTCCTCGATAGAAGCCTTGAAAGCGCGCATCATTCCCTAAGGGAGATCTTCATGAAGAACTTTCTCAGGGGATATTCGAGCGTCATGGGAAGAGATTTTACCTTGAAGATTATTGAAAAGGTGAAGGAGATTAGGAGGAGGGGTAGATATGTCGAAGAGCGGAGGAAGAAGCATTAGATTCGTCGTCGTCACAACGAACAAGGGGAAAGCCGAAGAGTTCCAAGAGATTTTCAGAAAACATGGGCTCAACTTCAGAATAGAGCCCCTGGAAACCGCTGAGATACAATCCATGGACTTGAGAAAAATCGCGTCTCACAGCGCCGTCTACGCGTACAGCATTTTAGGCGAGCCGGTTATGGTGGAGGACGCAGGATTATTCATTGACTCGTTAAACGGCTTCCCGGGCCCGTTCAGCAGCTACGTCTTCAAAACCATCGGAATAAACGGAGTGCTAAAGCTTATGAAGGGGGTTAAAGACCGGAGAGCTCGATTCAAGTCGGCGATAGCGTTTTATTCGCCTCTAACCGAGCCTGTGAGGATTTTCATCGGAGAGGTTGAAGGATGGATAGCGGAGGAGCCGAGGGGCTCAGAAGGATTTGGATTTGATCCCATCTTCGTTCCAGCAGAGGGAGATGGCAGAACATTTGGAGAGATGAGCGTCGAGGAGAAAAACGAGTTTTCGCATAGAGCCAGGGCGGCGGAAAAATTCGCCAAATGGGTCTCAAAGCTTGAGAGCGTTTCCCCCGTATATGAGTAGCTAGATTCTCCCAGTTTTCCTCTTCAGGAAAGTGGTCGGCACACCTCTGATCCAGTTCAAGTTATTGTTATAGAACGTTCTTATGTCGTCGAGATCGTAGAGAGCGAGAGCAAGCCTTTCTAATCCACCTCCCCACGCGAGGACCCTGTGCTTTATTCCGAGCGGCATAGTTACCTCCGGCCTGAAGATTCCCATGCCGATTAGCTCGAGCCAGGTCTTCTTGTCTTCTAGGTACGCGATGGCCTCGGCGGATGGCTCCGTATATGGGAAGTAGCTCGGCCTAAATTTGACGTTCTTCAACCCGAGCCTCGCATAAAATTCCTTAATCAATCCGAGTAGATCTCTAAACGACACGGTTTCCCCCATCACTATGCCCTCTTTCTGATGAAACTCCGCTAGATGCTTCCAATCAATCGCTTCATTTCGATAAATCCTATCCACCGAGAATACCTTGATCGGGGGCTCGCGGTGCTCGGCTAGATACCTGATCGTAGTCGCGGTTGTGTGAGTTCTTAAGATGAGCTTGCGCGCCTCTTCCTCGCTCCATCTATACCTCCAGCCAGTTGAACCGGTATTCCCCCCGTTTTCATGAACCCTTTTCACGGAGTTTACTAGACGCTTTGGGAGATCGCCTAACTCTGGCCCCGCTAAGTAGAATGTGTCGTGCATCTCCCTGGCCGGATGATCTTGAGGCTGAAAGAGGGCGTCGAAGTTCCAGAAGGCGAGCTCGACAAGCGGCCCCCTGATTTCTTCGAAACCCATTTCGGCGAAGATCTCCCTAACGAGCTTGATCAGTTCTCGAAGCGGATGCCTCCTAGCGGCGAAAACGGGCTTAGTCGGAGCTGCTATATCAAACCTGCTGAATTTGACGCGCTTCCACTCGCCGGACGCAATCATGCCTTGAGTTAGCCTGGTCACTTCCTTGGCCTCCAAGATCGACGGATCAAGCGCCATCAGCTTCTCGGTAGGCCGCGCTACGTGCACCCTCTCGACTTTCACCTCGAGAACGTTGGGCCTGGACGCGAGGGCTAGGCACGCGCTTCTCAGCTCCGATGGAATTTCTTCCAGAGACTTTTCTCCCTCCCTTAGGATTTTGAGAACCTTCTCCTCTGCAAGCTCTCTCTCCGGCTTCTTCAGGAGCCTGACAACCACCCTGCCTTCGAGCTTCTCTATAGAGATCCATTCATTTCGCTTGCCCCAAGCAACCGCTATCTTGAATTCTTTCTCCCCGAGCTTTTCCCTAAGCGCGTTCAACTCCAATACTCCGCCGGATTTCTCCAGCTCATCGACCAGCCACCTCTCCGGGAGCCCCCGGTCAACGTAGAGCCTTCCCTCCTCGCCTAGGCCAAAGACCTTCCTCTCGCGCTCTTCAACCTCTATCAAGCCTTTATTCAATAGCCATGAAGCCGCCTTGGCGACAGATCCGACGTCTCTATCGATGAGATCGGCGATTTCCTCAAATGTAAGCGGGCCTCCGCGGCTTCTAAGAGCCCTCGCCACGAGCTTCTCCAACCAGTGAAGAGTCATCTCCGAAACAATAAGCTATCCCTCGCCTGATCTGCATCTCGCCCGTGAAATTTAAGGCTTAGCCGAAGGATAGATGCGTGGAGGTGTAAAGACTGCCGACCAAGGACACCAACAGCTCGGTTGAAGCGAAGATCGCCGATGGGAAAATACTATCGGAAAAAAGCGACTCCACTGCAAGGCTTCTATCCAAGGGCTATGGAATCGAAGATCCCTTAAAGGACTTGGTAACCTACTCCTATCCCGAGG
>JAGHCZ010000114.1 GCA_021160205.1 Nitrososphaerota archaeon
GCGGGCGGATCTAATAATTGATGGAATAGTTCTCGGGGAATGCACCGTAGGAGGGTTAGATGCAACCGAGAAAATAATTGACATGTATCGATCGCTGAAAAGAGACGACGTGATGGCTATAATGCTAAACGGGTGCATAATAAGCTGGTTCAACGTCGTAGATCTCTGGAAGCTTCACGAGGAAACAGGTCTCCCGATAATAGCCGTAAGCTATAATCCAACTAAAGGAATACGGGAGTTTTTCATAAAATATTTCCCAGATGATTGGGAGGCTCGTGTTCAGATCTATGAAAGGAATGGGCCCAGATTCGAGATCGTGAACAAGAACGGCTTCAAAATATATCTCCGAGTCATCGGAATAGACGAAGAAGGTGCGGCGAGACTTGTTAACCGCTTAACGCTCTTCGGAAGGATCCCCGAGCCTCTTAGAATCGCCAAGCTAATAGCCCACGCGGCCATGGTTCATGCGCCCCATTCTTGAAGAAGTTCACCAGAGGTGGATAAAAAAGGAAGAAGCTTTTCATAAATTTGGATGGGAACGATATATCTCATCGGCTTAGGTCTTGGAACCTTGGCTCAAGTCAATTCCGAAGCGTTTGAAGCCGCGGAGAAAGTTGACGAGCTGTATCTTGACACTTACACAAGCTTCCTAGAGCGATCTCTACTTGATGAACTGAAAAAGAGGTTTTCGGAGAAGCTTATCGAGGCTGATCGTGGATTGCTTGAAGAGGATATATCGGAAATAGTTTCTAAAGCTAGAGACAAGGACATCGGGATACTAGTTCCAGGAGATCCGATGATTGCGACGACTCATCTCTCGATAATGGTTGAGGCTGCGAAGAAAAATATCTCGTGTAAGATTATTCACGGAACCTCGGCTTACTGCGCTGTGATCTCTGCCTCCTGTCTTCACGCGTATAAGTTCGGAAGAACCACGACGATTCCAAAAAGCGGGGTCGGGGTCGAAACATGTTATAGAGTGATCGCGGAGAACATGGAGCGCGGGCTCCACTCATTAATACTTTTAGACACGGCCGACGGAGGTCTCGCTATACCGGAAGCCCTCGAGTTTCTTCTAAAAGTTGAGGAGAAGCTGGGGCTAGGAATCTTCTCAGAGAATTTGCTAGTGATATGCTTAGCGAGAATAGGGTTTATGGACGAATTTAAGTGGGCGGGCAAAATGCGCAACGCTTTAACGAATCCCTATCCTCCTCCGCCGCACAGCATAGTTATCCCAGGTGAATTACATTTTTCAGAAGCAGAAGCTCTGAAAACGATCCTGCGCGCCGATCCCACGGCCGTTGACGAGCATAAACCAGCCCGCCACTGGAAATCGAGAATTGAAAAATACCTTAAGAATGTGGAAAACGTGCTCAGATCGCTGAGTTTTTGCTCCGATGAGCGGGAAAGCCGCGATCTCGTGGATGTGGCCAAGAGTTATCTAGAAGATTCTAGGCATTTTCGAAGCTCTGGTGACCTTTTCAACGCGTTAGCGGCGATTTCATATGCGGAGGGGCTGCTCGACGCCTTAAGAAAGCTTCGTAAGGTGGAGTTCACTTGGAAACCCGATTCCAGATAAGAAGGGGATAATTAATAGATGAGATTCCGATAAATGGTGTGGGAAATGCGTAAAGGAAAGATCGTATTGACGTCGGGGGCCTTCGAGATAATTCATCCGGGCCACATCGGTCTACTAGAGGAGGCCAAGAGGCTGGGCGGCGAGGGGTCGAAGCTGGTTGTTGTGGTGGCGAGGGACGAGACCGTTAGGAAGAGAAAGGGCAGGGAGCCGGTCCTAGGCGAAGAGGCTAGAAGATACGTTGTCTCCATGTTGAAGCCCGTTGACGAAGCGATATTGGGATATAGTCCACCCTCTTTTGAAAAGATAATAGAGCAAGTTAAACCCGACGTGGTAGTGTTCGGATATGATCAAGATGAATTAATGAAGAAGTTCGAGGAATTCGCGGAAAAAAGAGGATTAAATATAGAGATCAGAAAGGCGCAGAAATATTTCTCACACGAGCCCAATAGTACATCAGAAATAATCAGAAAAATTGCAAAAGCCTTCTCCGCGAAGCAGGACTAATCTTCCCAGATATCTGTCGGCGGAGTTCTCACTTTTAGGGTCACTCGATCTCCGTCTTTAAGTTTGAATCTCTCTCGGAGATATATCGGGGATATCACTTCGATGACATCTTTTGGATAATGCGTTCTCTCCGCAAACACGATCACTACTTCCTCTTGATCATTCATCACAGCGCTTATGCACTTTGCCCCCCCATAGGCTCTTTTCTCATCGCTGAAGCCCTCTACGACTATGTTTGCCGCTTTCTCGATCATAAATCTCTTCAAAATTCGATCTTTCCCCAGCAGCCTGATGTTAAGGGTCCCGGGATACGGCTTGAACCCGAGTTTTTCCTCGAACTTCCGGCAATAATATGGGATTTGGAGGTAGTATGCGCCTTCGCCTAAACCTGTGAAGACGTATCCCTCGAGCTCTATCTCAACGGGAGTCTCAAACGTCTTCTTCAGAATGGTGTGCATTTCGAGGAGGCCTTTAAGCCCCCTTTCAGTCAACTTTA
>JAGHCZ010000056.1 GCA_021160205.1 Nitrososphaerota archaeon
CAAGGACTCCGTGGTCGAAGGCGGCTTGATAGGGATAATAGCTGAGTGCAGAGACGGCTTGGGCTCGGACTCGTTTCTAAAATCTCTTCTAAAGGGAGGCGGCCGCGGTTTGGAACGCGGATTAATTGAGCTCGCGAAAGAAGTGGCTGAGGAAAAAAGAGTGGCGTTTACAACCTCGCTTCCGAAATCGATTTTAAAGGATCTGCTGAACATTAGAGGTTTTGATGCCCCGCAGGAGCTATTAACCTACAGCCTCAGAATATACAGTAGAAATGCGAGGCTTCTTATCTCAGATAAGCCTAAGATAAAGCCCATTAGAAGTAGAACGCCGGAACGAAGCTGAGCACAATTATTATGAAGATCGAGATGAACGCCAGCTTCCTGCTCCGCGAAAGCGGAGAAACCTGATCAAGCGGTGGAATATCCGGGGCTCTCGGCATCAGGAGGAGCAGGAGCAACGCGAAGAAGAAGTAGCCGGTAAGCGCGAGAACGGCTAAGGAGATATAGCTCGCGATCTTATGCTGCTTGGCCGTCAAGACGCTCCTGAAAATTCTTCCGCCATCGAGCTGCCATATTGGAAATAGGTTCAATGCTGTAACAAGGAGGCCGAGCCAGGCCGCGAACCCGATCGTCGTGAATATTGGGAGCATGCCCGGCTTCCCGAGTACGAAGTAAAGGAGGTTAAATAGCAGCGGTGATGGAAGGAATCCGCCTCCCATCTCTTGGATCTGTTTAACTATGCTCAGATACTTTGCTTCGGGAAACCATATAGCCCTATAAAATGCGAGAGCCGCAACCGCTGTGCTCATGAGAAAACTCGTCACGGGGCCGCTGAAGCCTATATCGAACATATCGTCTCGGTTCACGATAGGTCCCTTTTGAAAGATCACCGCTCCGAAGGTCGGGAGATACGTCGGGATGCCTGGAATGAAGTACGGTGGGCTCGCTTTCATCCCGCTCTTCTTTGCCGCGATCATGTGGCCGAGCTCATGTAATCCGATTATCATCATAAGGGACGCCGTGAACAGCGCGGATTCCACGATTTTATCGGTCAAGGTGGATCTCGCGGATAAAAGGTCGTATATAGGAGATGACGCTCTCAAATATCCGTCTACCGCGACTATAACTAAGGTCGCTATGAACAGGTAAAGAGGTAAATTTCTAAACCTCGAGATGGAGGGCGCGGGCTCCTGATATCTAAAGATTCTTATTACTATTTTACCGTCTTCGCGTTTAGCCGTCGGAGCGAAGCCTAATTTCCTTAAATCCATGTAAAGGGCTTTGAATTTTTCCTTTATCTCTCGGTCAGAGATGAGAAACGTGAGTAGCCCAGCCTCGTAAAAGACGTCTTCTACCGTGAAATACTTGGCAACAAGCTGCTTTATTTCGTCTAATTTATCGTAGTAAGTCTCCAATCCGCTCTTGAAAGCTGATTAGCCTCTTTTAACTTTTTCCAAGAATCGCCATCATAAAAATAATATTCGAAAATTTTCCTCTTTATATTATGAAGTTCGTGGAGAGGTCTTGCAGATATTTTTCGAAGCCCGGGCCTGAAAACACCGAAGCGGTCTTAGAAGCCGTTATCAAGAGAGTGAGCGAAGGAGACCTCAAAACCGTAGTCGTCGCGAGCACCTCGGGTAAAACCGGATTAAAGTTCGTGGATGCATTAAGGGGGAAGGCTAAGGTCGTGGTTATTTCTCACGAGAGAATGCGCGCAAACCTAAAGGAAAAGATAATAGATCTAGGAGGAATGGCGGAGGATGAAACCCATCTCCCACTTCACAGGCGCGGAATGGAAAAAATAAGGAACACGCTTTATACCCTAGGCCAGGGCTTCAAGGTCGCGGTCGAGGTGATATTGATCGCGGCCGATAAAGGGATCATAAGGCTGCGGGAAGATGTCGTGGGGGTTGGGGGAACCGGAACAGGCGCCGATACGGCAATAGTGGCGAGATCATCGTCGACGAGGGAAATGTTAGGATCTGATCCCAAGAAGAGGTTGGAGATCAGGGAGATAATCGCCATTCCGTTGAAGAAAAAATGGTGGGAATAGAGCATCTGGTTGAAAGCCCCAAAGATTTTATAATAATGTTCCCAAGAAATCCGCGATGAAGAGCTACGGGCATATGCAGACTTTTCAGATAAGGATGGCGGCCCCTGATGATATTCCTCAAATCATGATGATTAATAGAATGTGCCTGCCCGAAAACTACACGTATTTCTTCTTCGAATCCATTCTCAGAAATTATCCGAGGACCTTTCTGATAGCTGAAGTTAATGGAAAAACTGCGGGATATATAATGTGCAGGGTTGAGAGGGCTTTGTCAAAATTTAACAGGTTAAGTTTCAAGAAGGCAGGCCACGTGATTTCTATTGCTGTTCTCCCCGAGTATAGAAGAAGGGGGATCGCGGCTTCTCTCTTAGAGCGTGCTTTGAAAGCGTTGAAGGAAGATTATGGATGCGAGGAAGTTTACCTCGAGGTCAGGATCTCGAATTTTCCGGCGATATCTCTTTATCAGAAGCTAGGGTTCACGGTGATCAAAGTCTCGAAGAGATACTACATCGACGGAGAAGACGCATACGTCATGGCCAGAAAATTATAGGATAATACAGAATTTTCACTTTTCCAGCTCATCGTCGAATAATTTGTCCTCGGATTTTATCTTGACCATTAGGATGCTGGTTTCATTGGGCTCGGCGGATAACTCGTTACTGAACCTAACTTTTCCCGTTATTCTGTTGGCGTGAGCGAATTTTGCTTCAGGAAGTTTGTCTAATTTACAAAAATATATTACCGGAATCATGCCTGCGAAAGGCATCAGGAAGCTGAATGCGATTTTTCTTTCCTCATCTAAATGTATCACGGAGGAGTGCGTTGATGAAGCTAAGAAGACGAGCTCCTCCAGATTCGAAACCTGTATCTTCAGAGGACTTATCTCTCGGCGGCTCATTCCATTCATCCATCCCCCATGCCTAATATATCTCTATCCCGATTACTCTCTACCTTCTGAAGATCCCGAGATTCGGGATGATCCTCGAAGCCTCTTCAAGATCTTTATGGCTATCTATGCTCATCCAGAGGCATGATTCAAATGGATGCGCCTTGAGCTTTCCGCGCTCGGCTAGTTTTGGAAAAACGATTTTTTCTATGTTTCCGCGGTTAGGTAAGTGATCGAAGATTTCGGGCTTGAACGCGTAGACCCCGGCGTTTATCCAGTATTCTCTTATTCTGGGCTTCTCGACGAAAGATTTTATCTTCATGGACCCGGAATCGAAGTTCACGATGCCGAATGGCGACGGCAGAGGAACGAGCGCCATGGATCCCACGCAGCCTTCATCTAGATCGCTCATCAGCTCTAATGGGTTGAAGTCGGTGAGGATATCCCCGTTAAGCGCTATGAAGTTTTCCTCGTTTCTGAGCAGGTGTTCCGCGTTTTTCAGCGCCCCGCCCGTTCCTAGAGGCTCCTCTTCTATCGCGTAGTCGATTTTCACGCCGTATCTAGATCCATTTCCAAGTTTTTCTATGACTTTCTCCTTCAAATATCCGGCGCAAACTATCACTTCGCTCACTCCATAATGTCTTAACCACGCTATCTGCCACTCAATAATCCCCTTTCCAGCCACGGGAAGCAGGGGCTTTGGAACACTCTCGGTCAAAGGCTTAAGTCTCTTCCCATAACCCCCCGCGAGAATAACTGCTTTCATCAAAAGGGAACAGACTTCGAGAGGTTTAAAATTATTTTTGTCATAGAAAATATGCTTCTACGATATTGCTCCACACTTCTTCTCGTTTAAACCTCATCCTCGAGCTCTTTGCCGCTTCTTCAATTATTGTCCCTATTTCTCTTAATCAACCCTTATGGTTGATTCTTCGGAGGCTCCCAGAGTCTTTAAGTCTTTTCCGACGGAAATCAAATTTATCTTGAAGGTCGGTTGTCTGAAGGGTCTTGAGAGAAAAACGGAAGGCTTGTGAATCAGATCATATTTCTTTAACCTAGCATAGATTTCTTATGAACCAGTTTATGGCAAATTCTAGCTCATATGAACTCGTATTAATTGGTTTAAAGCGTATTTAAACACATCGCACAAATTATATATAGATTTCCATATAGTTTTAACCGAGATAGCATGTCCGGCAAGGCTTCTGGTAGGAAAGAGAACTTCCTAAAGAAGAAAATTTCAAGGAGGAAAGCGCTTTCTACCGGAGCCAAGATCGGAGTTGCAGCAGGTGTCGGAATAGTCATCGGAGCGGTCGGGGGATACTTCGGAGGAGCAGCAGCGGCCCCGACTGTGACCAAGACTGTTGAGAAAACTGTCACTCAAACCGCGGGAGCGAAAACGGTTACTCAAACGGTAACTAAGACTGTTGAGAAAACTGTCACTCAAACCGCGACGATCGCCACGACCTATACGGCTACAGCCACACCTACTGTGAACCCGCTGGAGCCCATGGAAGAGGCCATAGCTGATATAGTCGCCGAGGTAACGGGTAAGAGACCCACCGACACCTATAAGCCGTTCAAGGGAATCACCTTGAGGGCCCTGCTCATCGGAGGAGGGGC
>JAGHCZ010000050.1 GCA_021160205.1 Nitrososphaerota archaeon
ATTATATAGCCCATAGAAAATGCAAGAAGCTCTTTCCCTTAGCTGATTACGCTGCAATAACCATCGCCGGCCGCGTAGCCGACGCCCAAAACCTAATAGATTATCTGCGAGCTAATGTGAGATATTACTCCCTGACCTGGAAGAGGCCCATGAACCTCGCTGCGATCGCAAGGTTAGCGGCAAACTTGATGTTCAGGTGGAGGGGGATCTTCCCCTATGAAGCTCAGCTGATCATAGCCGGAGTCGATTCTCAAGGGCCTCACATCTTCAACGTGGATCTATACGGTACCTTAACCGAGGAAAAGATCATGTCAACGGGGTCGGGGTCTCCCATAGCTTATGGGATCCTTGAAAGCGAATATCGTGAGGATATGAGTGTGGAGGAAGCGGCTAAGCTCGTTTTCAAGGCCGTGGCCATGGCGATTCAGAGGGACATAGGGTCGGGGGACAGCATCGACGTAGCATACGTAAAGGTTGGAGGAAAATATACGGAGCTGACGCTCGAGGAAAAGAAACCCCTCTACGCCCAATACGTGAAAACCGTTTACTGAGTAGGTATCGCGATCATGACTTCGCAGGAGCTTTTTTCGTTAGATAGGCTGCGGCATGAGATAGCTAGATACTTCTCAGTAGTTAATCCCATAGAGTCGGGTGTGACGAAGATAGAGTTTGAGGGGCCGAGGATCGCCATCTATACCCGAAATCCCGAAGTATTCTCGAGTAGAGATCAGATAGCGAAGGATCTAGTCACCTTGATCAAGAAGAGGATAGTAATCAGGCCCGATGAGTCGATTAGAATGCCGAGGGAGCTCTTCGAAGAAGAGGTCAAGCGCAAGATAAAGGGGATTCAAGGCCTCGTGTTCAACGATTTAATAGGCGAAGTCGTGGTCGAGCTAACTCCAAGCGTCCCGCCGCCATCAGACGAGGATGTTAAGAAGCTCAGCGCGTCCACGGGATGGGTTATAAGAGTTGAGATGCTGCCTCCGATGCAGACGAAGACCGTGGAGAAGGCGAACAATATAATCTACGGGTACCCTGAGGAAAGGCTTCAAGCTCTTAGAAAAATCGGCGAGAAGGTCTTCAGGAATCAGGTCTTCGAGACGACGGATGCGACGATAACGATACTTGGGTCGGGAATGCAGGTGGGTAGATCGGCGATACTCCTCCAGACGAATGAAAGCAAGGTTCTCCTCGATTGCGGTTTTTCGCCGAGCGGCACGAGAAATATGGAGATGATCCCTAGATTCGACCTAATGGAGGGCATCATAAGCGAGCTCGACGCGATCGTGATAACTCACGCACACCTCGATCACATGGGAATAGTACCCTACCTCTTCAAATATGATTACAGAGGCCCGGTCTACTGCACGGAGCCGACTCTCCCCCTAATGCTGATGCAGCAGCTGGACTTCATCAACGTGGCTGGAAAGGAGGGAGCCTTCGCGCCTTATACCGAGCAAGATGTCAGGACGGCGATCCAGCATACGGTCACCTTGAGCTACGGCGTCGTGACGAATATAACCCCGGACATCAGGATAACCTTCTATAATGCTGGCCACATCCTCGGATCGGCCATAATTCACATTCACATCGGAGAAGGATTTCACAACGTCATCTACACGGGGGACTTCAAGTTCGAGAGCAGCAGGACCCTAGATGCCGCGATCAATAGGTTTCCGAGGGCCGAAACTTTGATCATGGAAAGCACCTACGGCGCGACGCCTGTCCAATTCACTAGACAAGAAAGCGAGCAGCTGTTGGCGAGCTATATAAAGCAGACCATAGAGCGCGGGGGAAAGGTCTTGATACCAGTTCCAGCCGTTGGAAGAGCCCAAGAAATAATGCTCGTCTTAAATCATCTACTCTCTTCACAGGTCATTCCGGAGGTCCCGGTATTCCTCGATGGACTCGTGGTAGAAGCGACCGCGATTCACACAGCTTTTCCAAATTATTTAGGGAAAGAGCTGGGAGGCAAGATCGAGGAACTCGGAAACGTTTTCATGAGTGAATACTTCACGGCGGTGAAAAGCCAGCAGCAGCGGGAAGAAATATTGAACACGAAAGAACCCTTGATCATAATGGCGACATCCGGAATGCTCGAAGGCGGCCCCATCCTATCTTATCTAAGGGAATTCGCATCAAACAAGCAAAACATGTTGATCTTCGTCAGCTACCAAGTTGAGGGAACTCTTGGGAGAAAGCTTCTCAAGGGCGTTAGAGAGTTTCCGATGATCAATGAGAGAGGGAAAACCGAGCTGATCAACGTTAAGCTCGAGGTAACCAAGGTCGATGGATTCTCAGGTCACTCAAGCAGGCAGCAGCTGTTGAGCTACTTGAAGTCATTTAAGCCTAAGCCGAGGAAATTGGTGCTTGTTCACGGAGAACCCGAGGCCGTGATGAGCTTGGCCAAAAGCGCCTCAAAAGTGCTTCCGGGTGCGAGGATATATACCCCTCAGAATTTGGAGTCGATCACCCTCGAAACTCGAAGCTGACAGGCTTATCCATAGATTTCAAGCTTAGCTCCTTCAGGCATTACCAGCATCACGGGGTATTTGATGAAGTACGCTTTTCCACCTTCTTCGCGGATTTTTTGAGCCATTTCGAGTGTTTTTCCCTCTATTTCATTTAAATTTGGGCATTCAAGCGCCATTAAGACCATCTCTCTCTGCCTAACGCGATCCAGCACTTTCTCGGATAGCTCAGGTTTCTTCAACTTGAAGTAGTGAACCGTAAAGGCTCCGCCTCCGCGCTTTTCGCCGCGGCTTTTCCTCTCTCTTAAGATTCTCTGAACATCTCTCTCGATTTCATCGAAGATTTCGCGATCCACTTTATCGGACATGGCCTCTCGACCTTTTGATGAAAAACATGCTCTTCTGGGAGAAAAAGATAGCTCCCCGCGTCCCTCGATCAACTCTCAAGGTATAAACTTGAGTATGTGTTGGAATTATCG
>JAGHCZ010000060.1 GCA_021160205.1 Nitrososphaerota archaeon
TCGGAAATAGTCTGCCCGCACTGTGGAGCAATCAACCCGCTTGGGTCAAAGAAATGTAGCAAATGCGGCAAACTGATTTTCAGAGTTAAGAAAGGTGAACCAACTTGCCCGGTGTGCGGAGCCCCTCTTCGCCTCGCAAAAAAGCTAACAGATGAATTGTTTGTCTGCGGGATATGCTTTTCGGAATTAAATATTCCACAAGAACTCCAAGCCGAACTCAAATTGACATAGCCGTGAAGCGTTTCTGCTCGGAAAATATATCGCTCAGTTCTGATAGAAGCAAAAACCTTAATATCTTCTCATCAAGCGTTTATTTGAAAGAGCTTTGACGCCGATGCAGTCTAGTGGATTGAATATGGGTAAGAGGCCGTTGATGACCGTGATGAAGTACATCGACAAGGTGGTTAGGGTCAAGCTTAAGAACGAGATGATCTACGAGGGAAAAATGACTGAATGCGACAACTACATGAACATAGTAATCGAGAAAGCGGTGGAATACGAGGGAAACGGTAGGAAAGCCACTTATCCGAAAATACTGATAAGAGGAAACAACATAATGTATATCCAACTGCAGCCGATTCTAAGCGAACTCTGAGGCGACCACCTTACCTAGTGGTGCATGGTGACGTTTTCTTTAAATAGTGATATTGGACTATCGCAGCCGGATCTAAGATGGAGAAATCCAGCATAGTCATCGAAAAAATAAACAGAATGCCCGTTAAATATCAACACGCCGAATTCGTTGAGCGGAAGGGGCTCGGACACCCCGACTATATAATAGACTCCGCGTGCGAAAGAGCCAGCTTAGCACTCTCTAGATATTATCTTGAAAACTTCGGCCAAATCCTGCATCACAATTTGGATAAGGGCTTGCTCGTGGGCGGCCGGTCGAGGGTCTGGTTCGGGGGAGGAATCGTAGATGAGCCCATCCTCGTAATCGTGGCCGGAAGAGCTACGATCGATGTCTCCGATTCCTCGGGAAATATTGAAGTACCATATCAAGAGTTAATTGAGAAAGAAGTGAAAAAATTCATTCGAGAAAATTTCAGGTTTCTAGATCCCGATGAGCACGTTGTAATAGAGACCAAGATCAGAACCGGAAGCGCGGACCTCAGGAAGATAGTTAATAGCCTTGATGAGGTTCCAAGGGCGAATGATACGTCCTATGGAGTCGGATACGCGCCGCTCAGCCCGCTTGAAAAGCTGGTTTATGAAACCGAGAGGAGAGTCAATTCGAGGAGCTTCAAAGGGAGGATTCCGGAGAGCGGTGAGGACTGCAAGGTTATGGGGCTTAGGCTTGGAAAGAAGTATATAGTCACGGTTGCGGATAGCATCATAGCTCCCTTAACTCCGGATTTAGACCACTACCTCTCAGTGAAAGATGAAATAAAAGAAGAAGTCCACAAGTTAGCCGATGAAATTTTAGCCGACGAAAAGCACGAAGGAGTTGAAGTTTACGTAAATGCTGCGGACAAACCTGAAGAAGGAATAATATACCTAACAGCTACCGGGACGTCGGCGGAAAGCGGAGACGATGGAAATACGGGCAGAGGAAATAGGGTTAACGGGCTCATTACTCCCAATAGGCAGATGTCTCTCGAGGCAACCGCTGGGAAGAACTCTAGATCTCACGTCGGGAAAATCTACAACGTCATGGCGAGGCAGATCGCCGAAAAAATTTACAGCGAATCCGGATCGATTGACGAAGTATACGTTAGGATCTTAAGCCAGATCGGGAGACCCATCGATAAGCCGCTACTCATCTCCGTACAATACGTCTCGTTGAACGAGATAAATGAAAGAGCATTCGCTTATGAAGCAGCCGAGATAGCTAAGGACGAGATCAAGAAAATTACGGATTTGGAGAAGCTGATCCTCGATCAGAAGACGATGCTTTTTTAATCGAGAAATTTATCTAATCCTTTGCATCGCTGGAGTATCTCATGGCACTTCTTCGGACTGAGGCATCTAAATTCTACGCCATGCGACTTAAGCTCTCTAATAGCAGATTTCTGAACCCCTGGCGCTGCGATTATGGCTCTCGGCCTCCTTCCAAGCTCTTTTTCGATGGCCTCGACGTAGTTGATGAGCTGTTTGATGTCGCTGGTGGTCGCATTTCTCCGCTTAATCTCTATTATTACTAAGTTTCCGAAAGAATCTACTCCGAAGATGTCTATGAACCCCGATTCGCCCACTCTTCTCTCGTCTTCGATGGGCCTGAATCCTTTCTCGATTATCGACGGCTCTAGGAGAATTGCTTTCTTCATATCTTCCTCAGTAGCGTACATCGCGAACTCGGCTACGTCTCTAAGTTTGAAGAAATCGACTTCATGGATTTCGCGGAAAGTTATGCGGAGAATTTCTTGAGGGCTTACCCGCCTCGCTTCGATAATCAACTTATCATCCCTGAGATTTACATCGATTCTAGATCCAGGGGGCTGCCAGTTAACGGGCTCATATCCGATCGGCCTGTGAACCAAGATGCTTCCATCCTGTTTTATGATTAGGAGCCTTTCGCCGAGCCCGAGCGTCGATGCCGCCCTCCCCTCATACGCGACCTCCATTAATCCTATGACTATGATTAATGCCCCCTTCCTAATTCCCTCACGTATCTTTTCAGCTGCCTCCGAGAGATCCATCAACTACACCTCTAACCGCAGTGATCATTTCATCTTTCGAGGAGATTAGGGTTTACCTCGGGGCTTGCTTCGCAAATGTGCCTCCCAAAACTTCTAAAACACCTCCAATACTCGGCTCGATCTCGACCAGCTTTCCGGCGGTCTTCAAAACTATGTCAGGGTCCTTCAATCCGTGACCCGTTACAATGCACACCACACTAGAATCCCGCTCGATGAATCCCTCTCTAGCGGCCTTGATTAAGAAGGCGATCGGCGCCGCCCCAGCCGGCTCGGCGAAGATCCCTTCTCTCGATGCGAGGATCCGCTGCGCCTGCAAGATCTCCTCATCCGTTACGGCGCCCATCAACCCAGCCGATTCTCTAACAGCCTTTAATGCGCGTTTCCAATTCACTGGGTTTCCGATCCTGATCGCCGTTGCTGTTGTTTCAACTTCTTTCATGGGCTTTACCTCATCAGAGCCCTCGATGTACGCCTTGTAGACTGGTGAAGCACCCGCAGCTTGGACTCCCATAAAGCTTGGAAGCTCGTCAGTTAACCCCAGGCGCTTTAATTCTTTGAATCCCTTCCAATACGCGACTATATTCCCAGCGTTTCCCACAGGTATCAGGAGCTTGTCCGGAACCCCTCTGAGCTGTTCATAGATTTCGTATGCAGCAGTCTTCTGACCCTCGAGCCGGAATGGGTTAATCGAGTTTAGCAGGTAAAATCGCTTATCCTTGCTCAGCTCCTTCACGAGCCTCAAGCAGTCGTCGAAACCTCCTCTCACAGCCAAGACCTTAGCCCCGTGAATCAACGCCTGACTAAGCTTTCCCAAAGCGATCTTCTTTGAGGGAACTAGGACCACGCACTCGAGACCCGCTTTAGCGGAATACGCTGCGAGGCTGCTGCTGGTGTTTCCCGTTGATGCGCAAATCGTCGTCTTCGCCCCGATTTCGAGGGCCTTCGTCACCCCAACGGTCATTCCGCGATCCTTGAACGACCCGGTTGGATTCTCTCCCTCATACTTAACGTAGATCTCCTTTATTCCCAGATCTCTCTCGAGGTTTTTGCATCGGATAAGCCTCGTTCCGCCCTCGTTCATAGAAACTATCTTATCAGGCTCCCTTATCGGTAGGAGCTCTCTATATCTCCAGACCCCTAACGGCCTTTCTCGAAAACTCTTCGACCAAGGAATGAAGCAGTCCTCGTCATATCGGTACTCTACATCCAATAATCCCCCGCACTTCCGGCAAAAATAGATCCTCTCATCCTCGGCGTATTTTTCGGCGCAGTCGATACATTTCAGCCAGAATTCCTGCACCATCGCTTGAGTCTAAGCATTGAGCAGGAGGAGTCATTGATAAGCTTTACAGACGTAGCCGAGTTGTTCCTTTAACGATGTATTTTCCCATCACTTTTAACGTATTATCATCTGATCCTGAGAACAATTGCTTCATCTAACAATAGATGATAATAAACACCTCCTCCGCCCTCATCAAATTTTATGGACCCCTGGTCCGGGCTCGGTTACGTAAATTTGGCACTCGTATCCCCTCGACGAATAGTATTCGCGTAGAGCCTCGGCCAAGCTACCTCTTTTATGCTTTTCGATTAAACCTATTATGGCTGGCCCCGCTCCGCTTACGGCTATGCCCGCCCCGAATCTTTTCCCTAGATCTTTGACGCCCATATATTCGGGAATTATTCCGGCTTCGCTTCTCGCGGGCTCTATCACTACGTCGTTCATTCCTTCCTTGATCATGTCTATGCTTTCTAACGCCATGCCGGCGGCGAGGATCGAGGCCATTCCGACGTTATGCGCTAGCTGGTGGAGCGCGACGCTTCGTGGGATCACTTCTCGGGCCTTCCTCGTGGATCCTTTTTCTACGTTGGGCA
>JAGHCZ010000005.1 GCA_021160205.1 Nitrososphaerota archaeon
AATTTTCGCCACGAAAAATCCGTTACAAAGATCCTTATGCGGATAAAGTCTCCTCGCCTCTTTCATTTCCCTCAATCCATTCGATCCGAGAGCTGGATCTATTTCGGATAGCTCAAACTCTGGATGCCGCTTTAGAAAGTCTTCCAGTAAGATCTCGTTCTCCTCCAGAGAAACGCTGCAAGTAGAATATACCAAGTAGCCGTTTTCTTTAACGTGCTTAGCCGAGTTCTCCAACATTTTAGCCTGCAATCTCGCGAACATTTTCACGTGCCTAGGCTTAATCATCCACCTATACGCAGGCTCTCTCCAAAACAGCCCCGTAGAGCTGCACGGCGGATCTATTAAAACGATATCTGCTTTAAAATTGAACGGCAGAGGATTGGTCGCATCTGCGAGAATGTCTTCAACGATCTCTATTCCAGTTCTCCTAATTCTACGAAGATGCGTTCTGAGCCTCTCGATCGAAGAGTCAACCGATATCACTAAGCCCTTATTCTTCATTCGGATGCCCATTAAAGCGGTCTTAGCGCCCGGAGCCGCGCAAACATCCAATATCTTCATCTCTGGTTTGGGATCAGCTGCATGTACCGCGTAATAGCTAGAAAAATCTTGGATGAGAATTACGCTTTTCTTAGCGAATTTCACTAGTTTCCGCGTGTCCTCCGCCCTTTTTAGAAGATAGATTCCTGGAAGTCTTTTGTCCTCGGAAAGCTTGATTCCCGCTTTCTCAAGTTCTTCGAATATTTTGCCTCGAGACGCTAGAAGAGTATTAAACACTATATACGTTCTCGGCTTCTCCTCATCCTGAAACTTCATAAGTTCTTTGGCGTCGCTTCTCCCCAAAACTCTGTAAAGCACTTTCACGAACCAATTCGGATAATTTTCGAGTTTAGGAACATCGATTACCTTTCTCTCAATCGCCCTAATTACTCCAAGCCACGGCTCCACATCCCTAGGCCAGAGCTTTCCGATGGCCTTTCTGAGGGCTATTGCGAGCTTTTCCGGCTCTCCGAGGCTTAAATCAGATAATAATGCAGAAATAAGCAAGCTAAGCAGGATTCGAGATTCATCTGAGACCTCCGCTTCTCCTAAAAGCTCCTTCAGGGCGGAAGAAACCCTAAATTTATTGAGAGCATAAATGTAAAGGATCTTCCTAGCGAGCCTAAGAGCATTTGTACTAGGTTTATGGATCTTTGCGGCCTCGTAGAGACCCGCTTTAAGAGAGATCTCTTCTTCGACTTGCCGTTTTACCGCTAGGAACGCCATCGCAACGGCTTCAGCGGCCTCGTTAACGTTCATCTTTGAGCGCTCCAAAACTCTTAACTTGAATCTTAACTTTTAATCTTCCGGCTCCAAAACTCTAAATTACTGCCGTTTACCTGTTTAATCGGGATGGGGCAGACGAGCCTTGACGATCACGTTCTAAAGGACTTGTTCTTCCTAATCGGCTGCAGCTACGACGGTAAAGCCGGAAAAGCCTATCTTAAATTATTGAATCCGGAGACTCAGGAAGTTAAGATACTTTATGACGCTACGGGCCATAAGCCGTATTGCTACGTCAAAGAACCGCCCGAGAGAATCAAGGAAATGAAGCTTCCAGGCGTAGTAGACGTATCCACGGAGCGGAAGCTCGATCTCCTGAGGGATAAAGAAATAGAGTTAACGAAGATAATCGCCAGCGACCCGCTAGCCATAGGCGGCAGCAGAAGCTCGATTAGGGAGAAGGTTAAGGCCTGGGAGGCAGACATCCCATATCATCTATGCTACCTCTATGATCTCGCGCTCACTCCTTGCTTGCCATATTACCTTTCCGATGAAAGGCTCGTTGCCGCGGCTCCAAGCAAAGAAGAAATTAAAGAGATCGTGGAAAGAGTTTTCGGAGATTTATCTGAGGAAGAAAAGACGCTTTTATTGGAGTGGGTCAGCCTTCTGGAAGCAGCTCAACCGAAGTTCAAGCACTTATCGCTAGACATCGAAGTTCTATCCCCGGTGGCCACGAGAGTTCCATCGCCGAGCAAGGCTAAGGATAAGGTAATAGCCGTAGCGTTGGTGGGAAACGATGGGCGGAGGGAGGTCTATCTGCTGAAGGTCTCAAAATTCAAAGAGCCGAAATCCTCGGGAGATTTCGAGATTAAGATATACGACGACGAGGCCAGCATGTTAAAAGACGTTTTCGAAGTAATGCCGAGCTATCCCGTGGTCGCGACCTTTAACGGAGACGACTTCGACATGCCGTATCTGAGACACAGAGGAGAAGCCCTTAAGATCTCGCGGGAGCAGATTCCGATAACCCTCGGAAGAGAGGGCGCATCCCTTAAACACGGGATACACATAGATCTCTATAAGCTCTTCATGAACAGAAGTATCCAAGTTTATGCATTTGACAACAGGTATAGAGAACACACCCTCGAAGCGGTTGCTCAGGCTCTTCTAGGCAGAGGAAAGGTGGCGATAGAGAAGCCGATAAGCGAATTGACTAGCGACGAGCTCGCGAGATACTGCTTCCAAGACGCTCTCCTCGTCCACGATCTCTTAACATTCGATAACGAACTATTACTGAAGCTGTTAGTCGTTCTCTCTAGAATAAGCAAGATGCCGATAGAGGACGTTTGCAGGCACGGCGTATCGGGATGGATTAAGAGCCTCCTTTATTTTGAGCATAGGAAACGCGGATGCTTGATACCGAGGCATGACGAGCTGATGAAGGAGAAAGGAGTTATCTCGACGAAGGCGGTAATAGAGGGCAAGAAATACCGCGGAGCGATCGTGGTAGATCCTGTTCCCGGAACGCACTTCAACGTAACGGTGCTCGATTTTTCCTCGCTATATCCTTCAGTCCTAAAAGAATGGAATCTGAGCTATGAAACCGCGCGATGCCCCCATCCCGAATGCAGGGACAACGTAGTTCCCGAAACATCACATTGGATATGTAAAAAGAGAAGAGGGATTCAGAGCGAGGTAATCGGGTGCTTAAGAGACATCAGGGTTAAATGGTATAAGCCGAAAAGCTCCGACCACAAGCTTCCGGAGAGCCAAAGAAGGTGGTATAGCGTGGTTCAAAGAGCGTTAAAGGTGTTTTTGAACGCAGCTTATGGGGTGTTCGGCTTCGAGGAGTTCCCGCTTTACTGCCCCCCGGTAGCGGAGAGCACGGCTGCGATAGCTAGGTACGCGTTTAAGAAGGCGGTCGCAAAGGCTAGAGAGCTGGGCGTAGAGGTTTTGTACGGCGACACGGATAGCCTTTTCCTAAAAACTTCAGATGAAAAAGTGATCAACGAGTTGGTGATGTGGGCGAAGAAGGAGCTTAAACTGGACTTAGAGCTCGATAAGAGGTATAGATACATCGTTTTTTCTCAGAGAAAGAAGAATTACTTGGGAGTAACGGATGAGGGAATAGTAGACGTGAAGGGCCTCACGGGAAAGAAGAGCCATATACCGAGGTTCATCAAAGGCGCATTCGAAGAGATGCTAAAGATTCTACGAGAAGTTAAGAACGAGAAAGAATTCGAGGAAGCGAAGAAGAAGATAGAAGAAATAGTTAAGTCGAGATATTACGCATTGAAGAACGGAAAATACGATCTAGAAGATCTCTCATTTAAAGTGATGCTCTCAAAGAGAGTGGACAGATATGTTAAAACGACTCCTCCCCACGTCAAAGCCGCTAAAAAACTCGTCAACAGGGGAATCACCGTCGTTCCGGGAGACATAATTGCATACGTAAAAACTAGGGACAGCGACGGGGTCGAGCCCCTCGAATTCGCCAGAAAAGATCAAGTAGACGTAGATAAATACGTAGAATACCTCACATCCACCTTCGAACAAGTCCTAGATACCCTAGGAATAGACTTCGACAGAATACTAGGGGTAACCAGCCTAGAGCACTTCATGTGAGACGTGCTCGATATTTTTATATTAAGTCGGTTTTCAAGGTTACTTTTGCTATGGATTCTAGGACGAGGGTCTTAAGGGCGCTTGAGCATAAGGAGCCCGATAGAATTCCGATCGATCTGGGCGGCATGCGTTCCTCGGGTATTATGGCGATCGCCTACGCGAATTTGAAAAGGTATCTCGGAATAAACGAAGGAGAGATAAGGGTTTACGATATGTGTCAGCAGCTCGCCGAGCCGGAGGAGTGGGCTCTCAATCGATTCAACGTTGATGTAATAGATGTCGATAGAACTCTTCCCCCAGCGTATCCCAAAAGCAGCGTCACTTGGGTCGATTGGACTCTGCCCGATGGAACTCCCTGTAAAATTCCTTCAGACTGGTATCCATCAATTGCTCCTGTAACAGTCATGCCTTGGAAGAAAGGAGAGGGCAAGCTGAAGCTCGTTAAAGAAAATTCATCGTGGTTGCTCAAGTGGGGAAATATAACTTGGGAGCGCATGTCGGAGAACAGCGTCTATTTCTCGGACACATATCATCCCTTGGAAAAAGCGGAATCAACTAAGGATATAGACGAATTCTTCGAGAAGGCTCATGACCCGGAAATACGTTACCCATATCTGCTTACAAAGGAGGATGTCGAAGGCTTGCGAGCCAAAGCAAAATATCTTTATGAAAACACGGATTACGCTCTCATGGCGGGCTTCGGAGGAAACTTCACAGAGGCGGGAGAGTTTCTGCTAGGCTACACGAAGTTTTTGTCTTACATAATGTTAAAGCGGAACTTCATAGAATATCTCTTCGACAAGCTATTAGAATATTATAAAGCTAACTTGAAACTATGGCTCGGCGCTGTGAAAGATTACGCGCAAATAGCTGTATTTGGAGATGATTTCGGAACGCAGGCCGGACCTAAATTTTCTCCGAGAGTTTACCGAGAAGTAGTTAAGCCGAGGGCCAGCGAGCTGTATAAATACGTGAAGAAGAGCTCGAACATGTACGTCTTCCTGCATTCATGCGGGTCGATCTACGAATTACTTCCAGAGATAATCGACGCGGGAGTTGAGGTGCTGAATCCGGTTCAAATCTCGGCTAGAAATATGGAGCCGGAGAAATTAAAACGCGAATTCGGAGACGAAATAGTTTTCTGGGGCGGGGGCGTGGATACTCAAAACGTTCTTTGGAAAGGGACTCCCGAGGACGTTAGGAAAAACGTGATTGAGAATGTGAGCGTATTCGCTCCAGGAGGCGGCTTTATTTTCGCGACTGTGCACAACATCACGGCGAGAGTTCCACCGGAAAACATCCTCGCAGTCTACGAAGCTTTGGAAGAGCATGGAAATTACCCGATAGACTGAAGAATCCGTTTGTCTAAGTGTGTTTTTGTAAAGCTTTGGATTGCTCTAAGATGCCCCCGTGGAAATTGTTTTAGATTAAGTACTAAAGAGAATTATGGATTATTAATTTTTCCCTGTCATGCGCATAGTTCGCCAGAAAAATTATAAGCGATCTTCAATCTTTGACGGCATATGAAAAGAGGATTAAACGAGCAACACGTTATTTTCGTTCTTTTCTTAATCGCTATAATAGCCTTATCATCAATTCCAGTTACTGCCTCAAAAGTAAATCATAATCAAATTATAAGCTTCGTAAAATCTCCCGACAATACCGAATTTTCCGTCACATTTAAAAGGCTATCAGCGCAATCAATAGTTTGCTCATTAGTTCCTCCGAATGCAAAATTCAAAGAAGTGAAGACTATTGATGGAGTGAATAAGATAATTTATGTAAAAGAACTTCACTTAAGGAATTACAAATTTGTATGT
>JAGHCZ010000061.1 GCA_021160205.1 Nitrososphaerota archaeon
ATCTCGATGAGCTTTTGGGAAGTTTTCTTGACGAAAATTCTCAGCGGAGTCGCGGTGACAACGCAGCTCTTATTCACCGCAATACCTTTCAGCATACTCTTGGGAATAACGATAGGCGTCCTAAGAGTATACGGGGGTAGATTCGGATCCTTTTTGGCGAATTTATACGTCTTCATCTTCAGAGGCTTTCCGCTTCTAGTAACGATGATGATAATGTTCTTCGGCCTAGCAGATTTGGGAATAATGCTCGAGCCATTTTGGGCAGCGTCTCTCGCGATAATTCTCTGCAGCAGCGCGTATCAATCCGAGTACGTGAAAACCGCGATACTTTCGATAGATGAGGGGCAGTCGCTGGCCGCTAGGTCCATTGGTATGAGCAGATTTCAAGAAGTTTTTCACGTTATAATGCCGCAGGCGATTAGAATAGCCTTGCCCGGGATCTCGAATGAAATAATTTACATGATCCTTTACTCGTCTTTAGCCTACATAATAGGCGTTTCCGAGATTTTTTCAGCGGCGATGACCATAAACTCCATCTGGTTTAGGCCAGGCGAAATATTCTCGACCATAGCGTTCATTTATTTATCCATGACCACAGCGGCATCTTTGGGATTTAGAAAGCTAGAGAGCAAGTTTAGGATACCCGGCTTTGAGCGGGCTCGTTGACGATCTATGCTTAAAGCTGACTACTTAATTTAATGCTTGAGGAGATAGGCGGCGATGAGCGAGCTAACTCGGACATTTGTAGCCGTAGAGTTTGACAGCCCTCAAGTAGTCTCTCGGGCTCAAGAGGTGCAGAGAAAGCTGATGGAACTGGGGCTCGCAATGAAGCCCGTTGAACCGCAAAATCTCCACATAACGCTCTGGTTCTTCGGAGAAATCGACAGCGGGAAGCTCAAATTAGTCCTCGAAAACGCTGGGCAAGTGAAGTTTAAGCCGTTCAAGGTCGAGGTAAAGGGCGTCGGATACTTCCCAGGCGGAAGAAGAATCAACGTTGTCTGGCTGGGAATAGATGATCCAACGAACGGGTTGAAAAACATTCTCGACCAGCTGCTTGATAAGCTGGTGAAGCTCGGTTTCAGATACGACGATAGAGGCTTCACCCCGCATCTGACAATAGGCAGAGTAAAATACGTTAGGAATAAGGAAGCAGTTTTGGGACAACTAGCTCGATTCAAGGACATGTACTTCGGTGAGCAGCATATAGACAGGTTCAAAGTGAAGAAGAGCACATTAACTCCTAAAGGCCCGATCTATACTGATCTACTGGTTGTAAGCGCCGAGGAAGAAGAGCCTTGAACGCCGATGAAGTTCTCCGCAGAGCGTTGAGAATCGTTAAGCCGAGTGGGAGAGCTGCAAGAAGACTGCATTCGATAGTGGAGAAGGCTTTGAAAATCGCTAAGATGGAATCGTCGAAGATCGATGGAATAGTGGATGTGACGCTTGAGGGATCAGCCGCGAAGAACACTTGGATCAAGGGGAGAGAAGAAGCCGATATCTTCATCCACTTTGATCCTAATATTTCGAGAGAAGAATTAAAGGAGAAAATTATCAGGCTCGGGGTAGAGGTGATCCAGAAACTCGGCGGAGAGCCTAGGCTGATGTACGCTGATCATCCTTACGTCGAGGGATCGCTGAACGGAGTAACCGTTGACGTGGTCGCCTGCTATAGAACCGAGCCTCTGAAGTGGATTAGCGCGACCGATCGAACTCCGTATCACACGAGATATGTTATCGAAAATCTTAAACCTGGACAGGAAGACGAAGTTCGCTTGTTAAAGGGTTTCATGGTGGGATGCGGAGTCTACGGAGCCGAAATCAGGGTTAAAGGGTTCAGCGGATACCTAACGGAGCTCTTAGTAATCAATTATGGAAGCTTCTTAAACGTCTTAAGGGAAGCCGCGGAGTGGAGATCTCCAATAGTCCTAGACCCCGGAAAGCACTACGAATCGAGAGACGAGGTGCTCGAGCTTTTCAAAGGAAACCCGATCATAGTAGTTGACCCGGTGGATAAGGGGCGGAACGCCGCTGCGGCTGTTTCTGAAACCAGGCTATGCGAATTCATTCTCGCGGCGAAGCTTTTTTTGGAGAAACCTTCTCTAAGGTTCTTCTCTAGGAAGGAGAAGAAGGTCAGGATAAGCGATGTCAAAAGATTAGCAAAGGATAGGCACTTTCTATACGTATATTTCAAGCTTAAGGAGGAAAGGCCCCCAGACGTTATTTGGGGAGAACTGAAAAGAAGCGAGGAGGGAGCGTCGAAGGTCCTCGAAAGATTGGGATTCACCGTCTATAGGAGCGGATCGTGGACGGATGAGCAAGCAGTTTGCCTCCTCGTCTTCGAGTTAAACCAGGTAAATCTTTCGAGGTACATGATTCATCGAGGGCCGCCGGTTCACATAGAAAACGCGGAAAATTTCGTGAGCCGCTGGCTGAAAAAAGGCATAGGCCCGTGGGTTGAGGGAAACAGGCTTTACGTCTTGAGGAAAAGAGACGAGGTAAACGCGGCCAAGTTATTAAAGAGCGAAATCGCCCAAGGAAGGATCGCCATCTCCAAGGGAATAATCAACGAAGTAAAGGCCGGGAAAATCGGCGACAACCTAGATTATCTGATAAGGATCGGAAAAAAGAGGAGGGACTTGCTGAAATTCTTGGCGATCTTTCTGCAAGCTAAGCCTCCCTTCCTAGAAAATGAATGAAAAAATTACCTTCTCAGATTTGAGGAAGATCGCGGCGAGCTCGGATCTCCTCCTAGAACTATCTTTCCCCACGAGAAGCCCCGAATACGCGGCCACGATATTGAGAGAGCTTGAAGAAATTGGGGTGAATGGAATATATTTGGTGGAGAAGCCGAGTTTTTCTAGATTGATGATTTTGGGAAAAGGCTATCGGGGGATCGTCGTCCGGGGAGCTATGAGGAACCTGGATGTCGCCGTGAAAATTCTCAGGACAGATTCTCCATTAGCGAGCCTTTTCAGGGAAGCGGAGGCCACGAAGCTCGCGAACGAGGTCGGCGTGGGGCCGAGATTGCTTGGCTATTCATCCCACGTATTGGTTTTGGAGTTCATAGACGGAGTTAGTATCGGAGATTGGCTGGAGAATCTCGAATACGCTGAAGTAGATCTCTTGAAGAATGTTTTAAGGAAATGTTTTCATCAGGCGAGAGCCTTGGATGAAGTCGGCTTAGATCACGGAGAACTTAGCGACGCTAGAAAACACATTATCGTGAAGCGCGATCTGAATCCGGTCATCATAGACTTCGGCAAATCGGGTCTGAGAAAGAAGCCGTCAAACGTAACCTCTCTGTTCAGCTATCTCACTTACGGACCTCAATCCGAGAAGACCCTGAGCATGCTCGAAGTATCGGAGCCTCCGATAAATGAAGTTAAAGAATATAAGCGCAGAATGGACAGCGAGTCCTTCGAGAAGCTCTTACAAGCATTAAACCTCTAAAAATCACTCGTCTCTTCTCTCCCATTCTTTTTCCATCGCTTCAGCGATTTCGCTCAATAATTTCTCGGGGTCTCTTGACTCGCAGATCGCTCTAGCCGCTCCCGTTCCATCCGCCCCCAACTTCAAGATCTGAGCTGCGTCCTCTCCACTCGACACGCCCGCGCCCACGATCGCCAACGCTCTTTCGTTTACCTTCTTCACGGCTTCAACGGACTCGGCTACGAAGCTCCGCATCTCTTTGACGACGGATTTTAGGG
>JAGHCZ010000096.1 GCA_021160205.1 Nitrososphaerota archaeon
ACCGCGATCCTAGCATCCGTCTTGATAATCGTAGTCTCCCTCGCGCTTTACCTGGCCCTCTTCACGCAGCCCGAAAAGCTAGCGGCCGCGGCGAAGTTCACCTTGATGAGCACGGCGTTCGAGGATCTTGAGAGAATTCCGGAAAAATATACCTGCGAGGGATTAGATGTTTCTCCGCCGCTTCGCTGGAAAGGATACCCCGCCGAGACCGTCAGCTTCGTCCTAATCGTGGAGGACCCAGATGCCCCCGGAGGCACCTTTACCCATTGGATAGTCTATAATATACCGTCAGATGTGAACGAACTTGAAGAAGGAGCGTCAACGATGGGAAAGCTTCCACCCGGGGCTTTGCAGGGGAGAAATGATTTTGGAAAGATCGGGTACGGAGGCCCATGCCCGCCTCCCGGTAAGGCGCATAGATACGTCTTCAAGTTGTATGCCTTGGATTCCATGTTGGATTTGGGGGCAGGAGCGGATAGGAGCGACATTTTAAAGGCCATTCGGGGCCATGTCCTCGCTGAAGCCTCTCTGACGGGGCTTTATTCGAGGATGCCGTAGAAGGACTTTTAAGCGAAGGCTGCGCTGTTTATTCGCGGTCAGTACTTTGAGCTGGAGTGACCTTCTCGAGGCCATCAAGAGGTTTAGAGTTGAGGTCTACGAAAGATTGAAAAAGATAGAGGATAGGCTCGACAAGATCGAGAAGTCTAAGGACGTGTCGGGCTTAATCGAGCTGAGCTGGAGAATTTCCAATCTACTCGTCATGGCTCAGAGATTATTCATCCTCACAAGGAGCGAGAAGATCCTCTTCTACGAATTCGAGAGGGATCTTAGAATATTTTTAGAGGAATCGAAGAAACTGATCGACGACTTCAGAAACTTAACGGGATCTGTTGATTGGAAGCTCATCCGGGATCCAACTTCAACGATCATCTCGGCCGCCCACAGAATCGGCCTCCCATTCCCGACGATCGCGAACCTCGTGGTGAAAACCCTTGGAAAAGATTCTGTGAACGTGGTTGACGAGGAAATAGTCCGCGAGCTTTACGGCGCCAGCGCGGCCGCGTGGTGGAAAAAGACCGTCGATAAGCTGTAACAAGGAGCTAGAAGCCTAGATAGTGCGTTTTTAGGTGAACCCAATACTCCTCCTCGTAGGGTGTTATGTAGCCGCAGTGCGGGCAGACGAAGAACTTCGCTGGATGATGCTCTTCTTTCCGCGGCTTCTCGTCTTCGATCACGATCTCGTCTTCGGCGACTGAGATTTTTCCAAAGTTTATCTTAGCTTCTGAGAGAGACCTCATTATCATGCGGTATATCTCGTTGATTTTCGGAGGAACTAAGGCCGAGGTATCATCTAGAATTATTTGGCTTCTGTTCAGAATCGGGATTACCGCGTTCGCCGCCAGTTTCTCGCACAGCCTCGCCGCCAGCTTCACCGCGTTCTGCTCCCATCTCAGCCTTATCCTTATCAAGCTTCAGCTTCTTCCTCAGGGCCCTCCTATAATAGGTTAATGGGTTCTTGATTCTTCCGCAGAGCTCGCCATTTTTCACGCAGAGCCCGTTCGTCTTCATGGTGCCGCAGCTCGGCGTCATGTATTTGGTCCTGCTTCCCTTCAATCCCGCTATGTGCTCCACTTGGTATCTCGCTACCCTGGCGTTGAAGTCCGGCCTATTCGCGTAGAGTTTGAGTATCTCCTCCGGCTTCAAGCCTATGTTGACTAGGAAGGATGCGAGCGCGAAGTTCGCGAAGTGGCTCACGTTCTCGCCCGCTAGAAGCTTCTCCTTGATAGCCTTCATGCACGGAGGCCATGTCTCGGGGCCGCCCCTTATGGATTCCAAGTCCAGCTCGGCCATTTTCTCGGGAATGTTTCTTTTCACTTGCTCAACCGCTTCTTCGAGGGGCTTCGGGAGCTTAGGAGGCCTTCCCCACGCTTTCTCGATTAATTCGAGGATGTGATCCATTATCCTGTCTTTCATTAACCTGATTAATTCACGGGAGGTTACGAAAACCCTTCCGCGCTCAACTACCCTGTTGAGCAGCTTCCATTCAGGCTTGTTAAACGCCAGCGATCCGCTAAGATAATCCTTTAACCCGAGAGAGTAGTCGTATTGAACCCCTCCCAATATCTTTTTCTCGATTTTCACGTCCATCTTGAAGACCTTTTCCGCGATCATGAGAACGGTCTCCTCGTCCTCGGCCTCCAAGAGCTTAACGACCAACGACGACTCCGCCAGAGCGAACCTCCTCGCGAGCCGCCTGTCTCTGATCGACGTGACCATGATTATTGAGAGGGGGAATGATGCGAGCTCTACGAGCTCATCTTCGGAGAGGTTCCACGGCCCGACGTTGTCCCCGAAGTTTATCGCGTCCATTATCCTGGTCTTCGCTCGCTCAACTATCTTCGAGTAGGCTGGATCGGCGAAGCTTTCGATCGTCAATCCGTGCATGGCGAGATATTCCCTGGCCTCGGGTAGGAAGGGGTACTTCGCTAGGGTTGACAGCTTCCAGGCGGTCGCCATTCAGATTAGAGTGTATTCGGCGATGTATTAAGTTAGGCTTCCCGAGCGGCTTTCAGAGCATTTCTGAGCTCTTCATCCTCGATCCTCCTGAGCGCGGACTCGTAGATTTCGACCGCGTTTTCCCAGCCCTCACGCACGTATTCAACTGCCTGGAGCCCCATCTCCAGCTTATCTAGGTCCCTGACGAGCCTCGCCGCGGGATCCGAGGCGTTTTGATACCTGTTCCAAGCATCTAGATACTTTGACGCTATGGGTTTTGGAAGCTCTTTGGCTAGGTCTTCGATGAAGCGGCGTTCCAGCTGCTCTAAGCCTTTGAACTCCTTTTTCATCTTCGGGGTTAGGTCTCCCGTGAGGGCTTCCGGGAGATCGTGGATCAAGGCCATTCTCAAGACGTCGGAGGGATCTAGTCCTCTTAGATCTGCGAGGAAGAGGGCTAGCAAGGCGACCGCGAAGCTGTGGGCTGCAACCGACTCGGGTTCGGGAATTCCCCGCTTGGCCCAGCCCGTTCTCTTGAGCTTCTTGAGCTTGACGGCGTTTTTGTGGAGCCTCAAGATCGATTTGATGAGCTGCATCGACTTGACTGATTTCGCTGTCAAGATAAACTTGTTCTTTTCAGAGCGCGGATTCTCTTAAGCAGCCCAGAGCTGTATTGAGCGGCTTTCTTAGGTCTCTCCGTCAAGTTTCTGGGCAAATCAAGGCTTTTACCGGCCTCTCTTAGAATCCACTTCCTAACGATCTGCCCGTCGACTTTTTTCAGCTTTAGCTCCGGAGCCGTGGATAACGCTAGTTCGTAGATTCTTCGAGCTAGGTATGGGGCTATTAGATTTGATCCCGCTAGAGCTGTTGCGAGCTCGTCTCTTTCGAGATTCGCTACGTGAATGTTTTCGACGTCTCTTCGCATAAGCTCCGCCGCGGCCTCGATTCCATTTTTCTCAAACGCGTTCGCGTACTTCCAATATCCTCCGAAGAGCTCATCCGATCCCTGGCCCGTTATTACGGGTTTTCCCGACGAATTCTTCGATGCGAGATAGAAGATAGATGCGATGGCGAAATCCATCGAGCTTTTCTTCGGGAGATTTTTCTCTAAAATTTTGACGACGTCGAGGAGCTCGTCGTCGCCGATAGTGATTCTCCTGACATTTAGTCCCAAGG
>JAGHCZ010000107.1 GCA_021160205.1 Nitrososphaerota archaeon
GGTTTATGTATTCTTTGGCGATGCCTAATCCGACTTGGGAAACGGTCGTAGCATCCGTCCTATGATATGTTATTAAGCCCGCTTCGAAAAGCTCTTGAGCGACCCGCATCGCATCCGCAGCGGATAATTTCAGATAGTTGAATGCGTCTCTGAGAAGAGTGTCGGTTGTGTAAGGCGGGAGGGGGTTAATCGTCCGCTCCTCTTCTACTACTTGCTTTACCCTGACCTTCAGCTTCTTTTCGTCCCAGGCCTTTGCGATTTCGTCAAGGTTTTCAGGATCCAGGATGTCGATCGTTGGGCCGTTTTTCAGCCTAATTCTCAGGAGACGTTTCTTCTTCTTTGCCTGTTCCGTCGCGTTCACGATCCAGCCTAAGACGGGGGTTTGAACTCTTCCAGCGGAGAGCCATCTGCTCCCAAACTTATCCCAAAGCTTCATGCTGAGCTCGAATCCTATCCACCTATCCTGGATCCTTCTCAAAAGCTGGGCTTCAACTAAATTGAAGTTTATCTCCCTCTTCTTTTGTAAGGCGTTTAGAAGCGCTCTCCTAGTGACTTCGTGGAACTCAAGTCTATAGATTCTCGGATTATATGGTTTAATTAAGCACATCAGATCATACGCTATTTTCTCCCCTTCTGCGTCGGGATCCGTGGCGATATACACGTCGTTATATTCTAGAGCGAGCTTCCTAACGGCATCGATTATCTCCTCCTTGTCGTAGATCTCCTCCGAACCACATGAAGGACATTTGTTACCATCAGCCCATTGATCACCGCAGTTTAGGCACCTTTTGATTATCCCGTATATCGGGACAAATCTGCCGTCTAATTTCTCTACGCCGTGTATTCCTCTTCCAATTATGAGGTCCGTGATGTGCCCCTGCGTCGCCGTAACTCCGACGATGACCCCTCCCATAGTTGCCTCATAGACCGTTAGATTTCCAATCCTTCTCCTGAAAGGCCTGCCGAAGAGATAGGATATGGTTCTCGCCTTAGTCGGAGACTCGACGAGCATCAACGCCGCTCTAACTATATCTTTTGCCTTCAGCTCGGCTCGTCCCGAAATTATCTCCTTTATGATCTTCCGCTCATTATCTATTTGCTTGAAAACGAGCTTCGCGTTTTCAGGATCGTACGGGACGAATTCTATCTCCTCGAGCTGAGCCTTTAGCCTCGTGGTTAAGCCTCTAAAAGCTTTTTCGTCATCAACTAAAATTATGCTCGCGCCCTTAGCTACTCCGTATGGATATAGCCTGGAGGTCCTGCCAGAAGCCTGAATGTATCCCGTCGTGTCAGGTATTATCAACGAGAAGCCTTCTTCAACGGGCTTAACGGTGATGTCGAGTTCGGATGCTATTTTCTCGACGAATTCGGGCGTCAAGACCTTGTTCAAGAACTTCTTGGCCGCCGTTATCACGTCTTGCGCATATTTTTCAAATCCCTCAAGCTGCTCTCCTTCAATACATGCTTTCTTTATCTTCTCGATAAGAGCCTTATTCATAGGAATTATCTTCATCAGCTTGGCTACGGCCGCCTCGGCTTCCGACCGCTCACGTCTGTCTAACGAGGGAAGTATGTTATTGATTAATACCAAGAGCTTCATCGGATTATATTCATCTCTTTCGATGAAAATTTCCCTCCTGGGAACGCCTACGAACACCGCGTATCTAATTCTCGCCGGCAAGTCTATTCCCCGAGTAAGTGGACTTCTCGAAGCAGCTATTCCAACCATTACGTCGATTTCACCTTCAGAAAACCTCTGAAGAATGTCGGCCTCCATTTTCTCATACCAGTAAACTTTCAATCCGGCCTTCTCCAGCGCTTCGGCTACTTTTGCCGCGAATGATTTTCCAAGAGCGTGAGGAGTGAATATCAGGCATCCTCCTCCATGTCTTTTGACCAGTTTTATCGTTTCCTCAAATAAATCTGCGCCATCTACTTCGAGGTACATGTCTTCTATATTTCTCACGAATTCCTGGAACCTTCCTATCTCAAAGCCCAAAAGCTCTTCAAAGATCATTAACCTCCTAGTTTTCTTTCCTTTCAAGGTCGCCCCAGATACTACGAGGACCCCTTTTCTCCGCCTCTTTTCCTGCTCTACTTTCTTACTGAGCTTTTCATATTCTTCCCTAGACGCTTTAGCGGACCTCTTCGAGAGCTTGATTCTAAGCTCTATTAACTTCAGGGCTGCATCTACCGCTTCGGGTCTCAGCCCGAGAAGCCCTATTGCTTTATCGATGTTTTTAGGGGATTTCAAAAATGAATCCACGTCATCGACGAAAACGTAATCGAAGGTCTTTCCAGCTAAGAGGTTGCCGTGATCTACGAGAAATCTATCGGTCGTTATCAATAAAGCCGCCTTATGCTCCTTTATTTTCTCCAACGCGTTTTTCTTCTCGCTTTTGGAGAGACCAGCATGATAGGTTATGATCTTGCCTATTTTCTTCAGCCCCACCCTTTCCGCGAAGCTCAAAGCTTTTTCGTATAGCTGTTGCGCGAGCATGCTGCTCGGCACCATTACGTAACATTTCTTACCTTTCGAGAACAAGTAAAGCGCCATGATAAGGCCTAGAACGGTTTTACCTATTCCCGTCGGCGCGACTATCGCGAAATTATTTCCAGATAATATTCTCTTCGCCCAGATCTCTTGAAGAGCCCACGGCTCGAATCCAAGAGCCTTCTTGAAGAAGCTCTTAAAATCCTCGTAAGCCAGATGCAGATCTAAAACGCTTTTCAGCTTCTTAAGCTTGCCAGAAGATTTGAGGGCTTCCGCGGCCTTGATCACGTTCTCTTCCGGCAGCTTGAGACATCTGGGACAGACTCCGATCTCAAGAAGCCTCGCATCCGTTATTTCCCCACCGCAGTTAGCGCACGCAAAGCTGTAAACCGCCCTGACTTCCATTCCACATGGGCGCTTTGACATGAGCCTTATAAACTATTTTGCAATTAGGCTCGGCGGTGTCGAGCGGGCTGCGCGCTCATGGCCGGTTAGGGACGCTGTCTAAGCCGCGCTTCTAGCAACAGATTTATAACGTGGATTTACAGAGCTACTAACATGCCCACCGCATTTGTTCTGATAAATACCGAAATAGGATGCGAGGAGGAAATCCTGAAGGAATTGAAGAACATACCGAACGTGAAGGAAGCCTACGCCGTTTACGGCGTCTACGACATCGTGGCGAGAGTTGAAGGAGAGACGATGGACGAATTAAAAGAAGTAATCTCCTGGAGGATAGCGCCTTAGGTTTCCTCCCTGGGCGCCCTCAGACGGAGACTGGATAAGGTTAGAAGTACTTTGACTATGCTGGTGATCTCGGAATCCTAGAGCTGTAATTCTAGGGGCTTCGCTAAGTGCCTGCGAGCTGAGGGTGGAACTTCGTAGAAGCCTGTTTTGATGACGCGTGGAACTTCGATTAACTCGGCGGAATCCTCTCCGACCCTTAATTTGCACCTTCTACACCTGTAGCCTTTTTCATATCCTAAGCTTTTCATCCTCTTCCCGCAGAGGGGACATGTGGGAGGTTTTTTAACAACTTTCTTGGCGAGCTTCTTGATCCGAACTTTTTCGAGGTTTAAAGTAAGGCCCTGCGGCTTCAGCTTCACCGCGCCGTAGACCGTTACTTCATCTCCGGGAATAAGCCGCAAGACTACGTCCCTGAAGCTCTTTGTCGGCTCATAAGCCGCGCAAGTTATTTCTCCGGTTCCATCTTTAAGCTTGAAAAACACGTGGCCTCCGATATCCCTCCTCGGAGCTTGGGAAACAACGCCGTCCACCGTCGCGTTAGCTCCGTGCTTAAGGTCGCAGATCTTGTACTCCTGATAATGAACATCAGTCGCTTGATTCGTCTCGAATATCGTGATGAACTCGATGGGTTCATTGATTTTCAACATCTTGAAAGCATTCATCAAAATATTTGGATCAATTCCCCTGATTCCCAGCAGGACCGGGCACGGAGTATGAGGAGTGATTCTAACCTCATCTGATTCGTAGTCAATATTATCGAAAGTATAGGGCCTAGTTGCTTTGTCCATGTCGTAGACAGATTTGGGATCCACCTTCCTCACGGTTCCCCAGTATTCCTTCGTTCTATGGGCAATTAGCTCGTAAGTCTTTCCGGAGCTTAGATCAGCTCCGATCGCGGCGAGGGCGCCCACGACCCCTTTTCCATCGCCGTAATGAACTAATTCGGCCCCTATTTCTTCCGCGAGCTTAAACGCGTCTTCTATGGGAATTATTTCATGTACAGCCCTCGAGTAAAAGTTTCTCAATCTCGAGTCTGGTTCTCCTCGAAGAAACGCTACCCCGGTTTCAGCGCCCTCACTTAGCTCGGAATATTCTTCAACGACATCAATTACAACTTTCTTAACGGGGTCTAGATCGCCGGTTTCGATTTTAACCGCGATCGCCGCATTTCCGCGGGTTTTATATGGGCAATTAGGATTCAACCTGATGAGCCTGGGGAAGCCTATGACTTTTGCGCCGAGATCCTTCAGCCTCCTAATTATGACTGCCGCTACGTAAGTCGTGCATCCGCCTTTCTTCGAATCCGTGTCGTCGACGCCGATCCAGAGGATCATCGCTCATAGAGAGAACGCAGCTTCATATAAACCGATCAGGCTCTTTCTCCGCCGCAGAACTTGGTTATGTAATGGATCGCTAGGTTTTCAGCTTCCTTTAGTTTTTCAGAGGTTATTCCGGGGACCCCGCACGTCATTAAGTAAACGTTTTCAGTGTCGAAGGTCACCTTACTATAATCCGCGTCTCGATAAGGATATATAGCTATGAGCCTCTCGGAATCGGATACCACTATTTCGCCGCCTCTTAGGATCTTGGGCTTATTCATCCCTATTCCGAGAAATTCTTCGCCTTCTTTTGCAAACCTCATGAGCATGTTTCCCTCGATTTTTTCCGCGTCAAACGCGGCCAACGCTATGCGAGACTCCGCCGAGGCCAGGTTATAAGCGTCCACCAAAGTGTTTATGGTGGGCAGATCTCTACCGCTCAAAATCCTCCGTATTAGAGCTTCAGCGGCAGGCCTGATCTTCGTGGGATCTATCCCAATACTCCAGAAGAAGTCCCTGTAAGCTCTTATTATCGGATCGCTCCTAAGATCGGGCAGATTTAGCTCGTTCCTAATTTTTTGATAAATCTTCTTTTTGAAGTCTTCTAGCTCTTTGGATCTGCGATCAACCTTAACTCCCCTAACCTCGGCGACAAATACCTTGAGATCCGGAAAACGCTTCTTTACCTCATCATCCAAGAATATTTTCACACCGCAACCCACCTCCTAACCTCTCGCATATTTACTCTTAATTTTTTCCAAATCCAAAACCTTGAGAATCTTGCTGAAAGACGAAGCCCAATAAAATAATTGGAAAGA
>JAGHCZ010000115.1 GCA_021160205.1 Nitrososphaerota archaeon
AAGTAATAATCCCACCCGCCAGCGACATTGAGACCGCGGAGAAGAGGACAAAGGAATATGAGTGTTACGACTGGTGGTTCTGCTACAAATCGCTTAAATAAGCTGGAAAGGAAAGTTAAGGGTGCTTGAAAGCATGAAAGGTAAAGATATCGTGAAGCTCGATGTGAATGATCTTCTCGATCTCCTGAATAAAGCCCTCGCAGATGAGTGGCTCGCCTATTATCAGTATTGGGTCGGATCCAAGATAGTAGCCGGCCCTATGAAAGACGCCGTAGCAAAAGAGCTCGCCGAACACGCGGGAGAAGAGCTGCAGCACGCCGAGATGCTCGTGAATAGGATAATTCATCTGGAAGGTAAGCCTTTGTTAGATCCACGGGACTGGTTCAAGCAGACGAACTGCGGATATGAGGTCCCAGAAGATCCATACGTCGAGACTTTGCTCAAGCAAAACATCAAGGGAGAGCGATGCGCGATAGAAGTCTATTACAAGCTCCTAGAGTTCACAAAAGATAAAGATCCGATAACGGCTAAAATGGTGTTGGAGATTCTCGAAGACGAAATAGAGCATGAGGCGGATCTGCAAGCTCTCCTAGAAGATTTAACGAGGGCAAAGTAATGACCGAGAGGCTTCAAGTCTACAAGTGCAACATCTGCGGAAACATCATAACCGTGATGCATCCGGGCGTCGGAACACTCGTCTGCTGCAATCAGCCAATGCAGCTTCTAGAAGCGAAGACCGAAGACGTGGGCAAAGAAAAACACGTTCCCGTAATCGAGAAAACCGAGAAAGGCGTAAAAGTAAAAATTGGATCCACTCCGCATCCAATGGAGAAAAATCACTATATCGAGTGGATCGAGTTGGTAGTTGATAACCGGGTTTACGTGAAGTTCTTGAAGCCGGGGGATGTTCCGGAAGCCGAGTTCGAGGTTAAGGCGGAGAAGCTTGCGGCAAGAGAGTACTGCAGCGTTCATGGGCTCTGGAAAACTTAACCCTCTATTTTTTAGGAGCGCATTTCTCGTGAAATCAAAAATCATCATCGAGAAAGTTTTTGACGATTTTTACTTGCTTCGAGTGGACGATGAAGAGATGGAATATTTTGAGGCCGCAAAGTTTTCGATCGTTGACGTTATGGGCTTCAAGGGCAGACCTGATGAAGAGGCCGGGAAAAATATTTCGAGATCGGTTTCCAAATTCTTCTCCTAATTTTTTGCGAGATATCTACTAAAGCGCGGTTCTTAGAATCGGTAATCACGCCGTCTATCCCGACTGTCCTTCCTCAAGGGCGAAAAGGCAGTTAAAGGACATCATCAGGGCCGTCGAACAAGGCTACAAGGCCATGATATTATTCATAGCCGCCGTTCCGAACGTTGAGGCATTTAAACTGAATCGCCGAATCGATGAGGATCTCTGCGAGCTGCTTTTAGAGGCCAAGGATCGAGGGGTAGAGTTCACGGCGATAGCCATGATTTATGATCTAGCTAGCTCCTGTATTTGCCTCTCAGATCCCGAGCTCGCGGTTGAGCTGTGAGCCGAATGGCTTTAATTCAGCTATTAGGTCATTAGCTCAGAGTTGAGGATTAAGACTCTGACTCCCAAGAACATTCTACGGCATGAGTTATTGGGTTTAAGGGTTAAGGCGAAGCCTCTTAAGGGAGAATATGTCCACGCAGGCGAGGTCGTCGGGGAGACCAGAAACATGGTTAAGGTCTTGAAGGAAGATGGGCGGGTGGTCATGTTGCCGAAGAATGCATATTTATTCGAGTTCACCCTCCCATCTGGGGAAAGGGTTTTAGTTGAGGGATCAATGCTTATCGGGAGACCTGAGGAGAGGTTGAAGAAGAAGGTGAGAAGATGGTGACGAAAAGCATAGGGATACCGGTTAAGCCGCCTGAGCGCGAATGCGACGACCCCAATTGCCCCTTCCACGGCCACTTAAAGGTGCGGGGAATAATCCTGACCGGCGTCGTCTACAAGAAAAAGATGCCGAAAACGGTGATAGTTAGGAGAGAGCATCTCCATTACGTTCGAAAGTATAAGCGATATGAGAGGAGGAGAAGTAATATTCCGGCTCATCTGCCGCCCTGCATCGACGTAAATGAGGGAGATAAGGTTAAGATAGCCGAGTGCAGGCCGATCGGCAAGACCGTGAGCTTCGTCGTGATCGAGAAGCTGGAAAAGTGATGTTTAAAGCCTCGATAAGAACCTGCTTAGGTGGTGGCTTATGTCTAAGAAGAGCAGGGCTGTCGCCGCCGTCGGAATCCTCGAGCGCAGGCCAAACATACCCAGAACGATAAACGTTGGGTCGCTGGTCTTATGCGCGGACAATTCAGGAGCACAGGTTCTAAAGATAGTTCAAGTCCACGGCATTAAGACTAGGAGGAGGCAGCACCCCTGCGCGGCGGTCGGAGACCTAGTATCCGTGACCGTGAAGAAGGGGCCTATAGACCTGAGGAAGAAGCCTATGCACGCCGTGATAATTAGGCAGAGGAAGCCGTATAGGAGGCCGAACGGCACTTGGATAATGTTCGAGGACACCGCTGCTGTTCTCGTGACTCCGGAGGGCGATCTCAGGGCGACCGAGATAAAGGGGCCCGTTGCGAGGGAGGCGGCCGAGAGATGGCCAAG
>JAGHCZ010000040.1 GCA_021160205.1 Nitrososphaerota archaeon
AATAATTATTGCCAATAGAATAACCGGCTCGATTGATGGAAATCCTGCGAATTGTTTTTGCAGAGTGATCGCCGGATTTTGAACGGGAAGCCCTGTCAATAGGGCGTAAAAAACCCCAATCACGTAGAGCAGGGGAGGAACTGCGAGCGCTGTGAAAAACCACCGGATAGGCGAGTTCCCGATTCTGGCTCCATAGTTTTTTAGATTCTGTAAGATCGGCGATCTTGATGCGGAGAGCGCGATTATTACTCCCAGAAGCGGAGTGAACATCCTCGCCATTAACGCGGCTTGATAAAGAATCATCGATCGAGCAGTTACGGGAGGAGCCCAAGGCATTATGAGAAAATCGATAGCATATGCCGTTCCAAACGAGATTATGAGAAATATGCAGAGCTTACGAATTTCTTTCACATTCTAGCTGATTTTAGCAGCTTCTTTTAAGACTTGTGCTTTCGCTTCGGCTCTCAGCAAGATCTCCCTTATGGTTTCCCTAGAAGCTATCTCTGCTTCTATTGCGAGGGCTTTCGCCTCCACGAAGCTCTTCAAGAGCATCGGAGCTATAGTCTCCTTCGTTACGTATCCTATCTCGGTTGACAAGACTATTGCTCGGCTGTGAGCCTCTCTGAGGTCTTTGGAGAATCTTTCTAGGTCTATTTCTAGCTGCTCTTTCGTTATTATCACTCCGTCTTCATATGCTCTTTCTATCGTTACGCCTTTCAAGACCGCTTTTATGTCCAATCTCGCCAACAGCGACGCGAGAGCATGCGAGATTTCATCGCCCTTCTTCGCCACCACGGTGTCCTTCGCTATCCAGATCTGTCCTCCCTCGATCTTAGTAGGTATCCCGAGTTTTCCGAACTCGCTTAATACTGGGCCGGGTGGAAGGCCAGTGTTCATCTCCGGAACGACCACATCGAAGTCGGCTCTTTCTCCAGCCTTTGCGTGCATGGGTATTCTATTTTTATCGAGGAAGAGCTTGAGCTTGAATCCGCTCGTGTTCGAGAAGATGAAGCCCATAGGTTCCTTAACGTCTTCGACGAGCTTGACGAGCCCCGGCTTGCCGGCTTTCTCGGCGGACTTCTTGAAAAGCGTGAGCTTGGCTATTTTTAGAACGGCGGTTCCGCGCAATTTCTTCCTTATCTCGTGGAGGAGGTTCGCCCTGAGCCCCGTTAGCTTGAATGCCGCGATTACTCTATGGGATGAGATCAGCTTGGATAGCTCTTCGACTTCGTCGAGCTTCCACTTGGGGATCCTCCGCTCCCTTTTCACAACCGATTCCGCTGCCAATCTCTAACCCACCAAATTCACAGAATACTTACATTTAACCCCTTTTCGCGGATTACTCTCCGAGCTCGACTTTTATCGGCTCGCCCATGCTCTTCTTTACATAGATGGACTGTATATTCCTGAATTTTCTCTCCAACTTATCGACTATCTTCGAAATCACGGCAGCGGCGTTCTCCGCCAGCATCCTGGAATCCATATCCTCCGTTCCAATGAGACACATCGCCTGCGGATTCTTTCGAACATTTATAGCCACGCTTTTCTTCAAGCTCCTCACCAACTCGCCGAGATTTACCCCACGCGGCACGGGTTGAGGCCTCTTTCCACGGCCGCCCAATGCAGCTCCCAACGCCCTAGCGGCGAGGCCCATTAACGAGGGTTCGACGAGGAAGAAGTCGTATTCTGAGACGAGCTTCTTGGCGAGCCTCTTATTTCCGACTAATGCCTCGAGCTCTTCTCGCTCGATTACTCTGTCTACTTCTGGAACCTTTTTTGCTTCTTCGGCTAGGGTTGGGTCGGCTATAAGGCAGATTTTGCCCGGCTTTTTTCCTCGGCCATGTGGAAGCTCTATTACCTCATAGACCCTGTTCTCGGGCTTCCTTAAGTCAACGCCCTTAATGTTTATGATCAGCTCGACTGACTGATTGAAGTTCCGCGGTTTCCCGGCTTTTTTAGCTTTCTCAACGGCCTCAACTAAGGCGCTTTCGACCGATCTAAGCATTTCGCGTCGACTAGAGGCTTCTCTAATGTCGATTTAAGTATTGTTTTTCCTGTTTAGGAAGATTCCGCTTGAGAGATCAGTTCATCGTATTTTCCTTGATCGACCTCTCTCGTCGCTTCCTTAGCTATCTTTCCCTCCACCGTTATTCCCATGCTCAAGCAGGTTCCCAAAACCTGTTTAACCGCCGCTTTCAGGCTCTTGGCTCTCATGTCGGGCATCTTGAGCTTCGCTATCTTAACAACCTGCTCCATGCTCAAATCTCCGATAAACTGCTGATTCGGCTGCCCAGACCCCTTTTCCACCCCGGCTTCCTTTACTATCAAGGCCGCGGTCGTCGGGGTTCCAACCTTCACCCTGAAGCTCTTGGTCTCCGTGTCGACGGTCACTTCCACGGGGACCCTCATACCTCTAAACTCGCTAGTCTGCCTGTTGATCTCCTCGACTACCTGTAGAACATTCAATCCGAGGGGCCCTAAGGCCGGGCCTATAGGTGGACTGGCGGTGGCCTCTCCGCCTGGAACCAGGAACTTGAGGGTCTTCTCGGGCATTTTCAAACCTCCTTTTGCTTAACGACGCGGACTTGATCTGCTGGGACCGAGATTGGAAGCGGGAAAGCCGCATCCGCGGGCTCTATCGTTATCTCATTTTTCGGCTTATCCACCCTAATAACCTTACCGCTTATCCCTTGAAGTGGACCTGAGATTATCTCTACCGTATCTCCAACCGAGAGCATTTCGACGGCCGGCTTCTCGAGGAGGTGAACCATGAGTTCCTCCTTCTTGACCGGCAGGATTGCCCTGGCCTTAACGTGCCTTATTCCTTGAGTTATTAAGGAAACTTTTTCCTTACTTTCAGCTTCGATGAAGATATAGCCCTTGATCCCTGGGAGAACGAGAATGGAGTAAATTCCATCTTCAGGAGAGGATACCCTGCTCTCGATGATCCTAGCTACATTACGCTCTTGACCTACCGTCACCTTTACCGTGAAAAACCTAGTTCTTACGGACATCTTCCAAAACTCCTTTCCCCTAAACGCCCTAATAACCTTACCACTTCTTAATAGTCGATCCCCAAGCTGAAAAGAGCTTAGCAACCTTCCGAGAATAAAACACCTGTGAACCAAGGTCTAGGCTGCTGGGGGGTTATGGCGGATTTACAGGTTTTACGAAAATCTTAAATACGCTGGAGAAAGGACGCGCGCAACGCGAAAGAGCTCTGAGAAGGCTCATTATTTGGCTTGAGGCCATGCAGAAAGAAATAATCAATAAATTCGCAAAGTGTTTTGAATGCAGAATTCGGATTTTTCGAATTCGATGACCGCTTTAGAGGAATGGAAAGATGTGACGGAATATCTATTTCGCGTTCCAAATGCGTAAATGATCTAAGTGGCTTTATGTCTCCGCTCTTCTATATCCCTTGAATCGCTAGAGCTAGGAATTTTACGACGAAGGTTATCGCTCCTATTGCTGCCACACCGATCAAGGTTATTTTGAGCGCGACAAAGAACTCGTGCTTAGTCGGCTTCCTCGTGAGCTTTATCGTGACCCTCGTAGACTTGAGAAACCCTTTGAGCCCCATCTCCGATAAATCCGTTAAAGCGCTCCATATATGTTTAGCCTCGAACAGGGAGGATCCGTGAAGATTTTTACCATAGGATCGAGGGAATTAATTAGATGAAACCCCGTCGAGCGGATTCCGATCTGGCCGCTGTTCTGGATAGCATAGCTTCCCCCATTAGATTGAAAATAGTCACGTCCTTAGCGCAGCGCAAGATGAGCTACTCGGAGCTTGCGAAAGCGATCGGCATGGATAGAGATAGAGACGCTGGAAAATTTTCCTATCATTTGAAGAAGCTTCTAAGCAACGGGCTGATAGAGGTCGATAAATCTACCGGGAAATACGCGCTTTCTCGGAGGGGGATGCTGGTTCTAAGAC
>JAGHCZ010000142.1 GCA_021160205.1 Nitrososphaerota archaeon
GCTTGAAGACCTGGCCCAAGATCGATCCCACGGTAGCCCCTATCTGCGCTATCGGCCCCTCCCTCCCAGCGCTCCCACCGGAGCCGATCGTGATCGATGAAACAATCACCTTGAGGAAGGCCACTCTCTTCCGAATTCTGCCCCCCTTAAGGGCGACCGCCTCCATAACCTCTGGGACTCCGTGGCCTTTAGTCTCGGGAGCGAAGTGCATTATTATCGGGCCGGCTATCAATCCCCCTAAAGCTGGAAGGAGGATGAGCGCGAGATTTAGTTCTCCTATTTTGAGGGAGATTCCTGGGAGAAGCGTGTCGAAGAAGAAAACCCTGTTTAAGGCGATCATCATCCTGAAGAAGACTGCTCCAAGTCCTCCGAGAACTCCCGCTATGCTCCCCAACAGATCCAGAATGATCCACTTCTTAGCGTACTCAGGGACTCTAGGCTTGAGGGGGACCTGCAAGATTTTCATTCAGAAGGCCTCCTATTCAGCTCGGCCGAGGATGATAAAGTCCGTTAAAGTCTTCTACGCCTCCTTTCCACTCTTGGCTCTAAGTGAGCGGCGATATAAGTTTTGATATGGTCATCAAGTTTTTCAGCAAATTATATCGCATTAACGCGCTTCCTCATCCTATATATCGGCGTTAGATCATTCACAATTGGGAGAGATGAGCTTGAGAAGCTTCATCGAAAAACTAGACGAGGAAGGAGAACTAATTCACGTGAGAAAACCCGTCTCGACTAGGTTTGAAGCGGCCGCGATAATGAAAAAACTCGACCCAAGTCCTGTTCTATTCCACCACGTAAAAGAAGCTCCTGAGTTCAAGCTTCTCGGAAACTTGTGCGGAGATAGAAAAACGATATCCAAAGCTCTTGAGGTGCCTGAAGACAGGATCCACGAAAAACTAGTTGAAGCGATTGAGCATCCAAAGCCCGGCGAGATAGTCGATGATCCTCCGTGTCAGGAAATCGTGATAGAGGATCCCGATTTAACGAGGCTTCCGTTCCTAACTTTCGGGGAAATGGATGGAGGCCCGTACCTGACATCTGGAATAATCGTAGCTCATGACGAAAAATATGGTTTCAACGCAAGCTATCACAGGCTCATGCTCATAGGTAAAAACAAAGTCGTCGCCAGAATTCTACCCAGGCATTTAGACGAATTTATCAAGCGGGGGTCAAGGGAGGTCGCCATAGTCATAGGTAATCACCCCGCGTTCATGCTCGCGGCGGCGGTGACTTGGAAAATAGGGGTGAGCGAGCTCGACATCGCAAACGCGTTGAAGCCCATTAAATACGCAAAAGCGCTCACAAATGATCTGATCGTTCCAGCTAACTGCGAGGTGGTTTTGGAGGGGAGAATAACGGAAGAGCTCGCGGATGAGGGCCCCTTCATGGACATCACGGGGACATATGACATAGTTAGAAAGCAGAGGGTAATCGAGATAGAATGCATGACCACGAGGAAGGATCCGATATTCCAGCAAATACTCCCAGCCGGAAGAGAGCACAAACTATTGATGGGCATGCCGAGGGAAGCCGCGATCCGCAAGAAGGTCTCAAGCGTCTGCGACGTCGTAGACGTAAAGCTAACTCACGGAGGATGCAGCTGGCTCCACTGCGCGATAAGCATCAGAAAAAAGAGCGATGAGGATCCGAGGAAAGCCATTGAAGCCGCGTTCGAAGCTCATCCCAGCTTGAAGCACGTAATAATCGTCGACGAGGATATCGACTTATCGAATCCGAGCGAGCTGGAGTGGGCGATAGCAACTAGAGCTCAGCTTGATAGGGATCTGATTTTGAAGCCTAATCAGCTTGGATCTTCTCTCGATCCATCAGCCGATCAAGTAACTCGGAGAACGTGTAAGGCGGGATTAGACGCAACTATGCCGCTCGACGCGGATCGGAGGAAATTCGTTAAGGCCAAAATACCCGGAGAAGATGAGCTAAATCTAGATGATTACGTGAAGTGATTAAGCCATGCACCTAACGCGAGAAGAAGAAAAGATGCTGAAAGGAGAACACGGCTACGCGGCGCAGAAATCCATGGAGATCCTCGTCGCCCTCGGAAAAATCTACGGAGCAGAGAAAATGGTTGAGATAAAGAGCGCCCAGATATCCGGAGTATCCTACAAGAACCTAGGAGAAGAAGGATTAGAATTTCTCCTGAAGCTCGCTGAAGATGGAAGAGTGAAGGTTCCAGCGACATTAAATCCATGCGGGATGGATCTCGTGAGATGGCGCGAAATCGGGATACCGGAAGAATTCGCGCGAAAGCAGTTCAAGGTGATAGACGCCTACCTCAAGCTCGGGGTCGAGGCAACCCTAACATGCACGCCATATCTGGCGGGAAATATTCCTAAGCTCGGAGACCACATAGCTTGGAGCGAGAGCTCCGCCATAATCTACGCAAACTCAGTCCTCGGAGCGAGAACGAATAGGGAAGGCGGGCCGAGCGCCCTAGCAGCAGCGATAACCGGGAGAACTCCGCTCTACGGGCTCCACCTAGACGATAACAGGGCTCCGACGATCGAGATACATTCACCAAGGCTGAGGGAAGAATACGAGTTCGCGGCCCTCGGCTACTTGGCGGGAAAGCTTGTCAAAGACGGGGTTCCCCTGTTCAGAGGCCTCGGGGTCCCATCTCGAGATCAGCTGAAGGCTCTTGGAGCGGGGTTGGCGTGCGCCGGCGGAGTCGCGCTCTTCCACGTCGAGGGAGTTACCCCGGAGATAATTCGGAATCCCGAGATGAAAGCCGATGAAGAGGTTCAAGTCGATTACGGCGAGGTCGAGGAAGCGATAAACTATCTAAGCGACGAGCAGCTTGAGCCTGACTTAGTTTTCGTGGGATGTCCTCATGCCTCAATAGAGCAGCTCACGATCTTCCTGAACCTCCTAAATGGGAGGCGCGTTAAAAGAAGGACTTGGATCTTCGTCTCGAGGGCGGTCAAGAGCCAAGCCGAGAGAATAGGGCTGATAAAAAACCTGGAATCGCTGGGAGTGAAGGTTTTATGCGATACGTGCCCGATAGTGGCCCCGATACGGAAGCTCGGCGTAAACTCCATAGCAACAAACTCGGCGAAGGGAGCGTGGTTTTCGAGAAACCTCAACGGCCTCAAGGTCAAGCTCGAATCGATCGAAGACCTCGTGGAGGAAGCCGTGAAATGATCGAGCTTAAAGGGAGAGTAATCAGGGAAGGCAAGGCAAAGGGCGTTGCGCTCGTTTCAAGCGAGCCGATAAGCTTCTATGGTGGAGTAGACCCGGAAACAGGGAAGATAATCGAGAAAAATCACCCGCTATATGGGGAATCAATTTCGGGGAAGATACTCGTCTTTCCCTACGGAAAGGGATCCACGGTCGGATCATACATCCTATTGAGGTTAAAGAAGCGCGGCCTGGCCCCGCTGGCGATCATAAACGAGCGCTGCGAACCAATAATAGCCGTCGGAGCGATAATCGCGGAGATACCCGCCGTGGACAAGATAGATATTTCGAAAATAAGGCCGGGCAGCCTAGTAATGGTCGATGGAAGCCGCGTAATACTAAAACTTTGATGGAAAAGTATTTACGCCACATAATAGAAGGTAAACGGCGACCATGAGGAAGAAAAGACAAACAATCACCAGAAGGCAAGCCCTATCCACAGCGGCCAAAGTCGCCGTGAGCGCAGTCGTCGCAGGAGTCGTCGCAGGAGTAGGAGGCTACTATGCAGGAGCGGCGGCTGTGCCGACGAAGACCGTAGCTTCCACCGTAACCGCTACAGCTCCGCCGACCACCGTTACCAAGACAGAAGCAAAGACCGTAACCGTGACAGCGGGCGCAGCAACCGAAACTGTCACCGAAACAGCTACCAAGACTGTTACCGTAACGTCGGGCGCCACGACCCCGGCTCCAACGGGAAAAGAATACGTCGTAAAGCTTAGGCCGAATCTGTATTTCGCCGATGGAACGCCTGTAACCGCTCAAGACGTGGTGAGGTCGATAAAGAGGGTCGCGAAGATAGAGGGCGACCCGGCTTGGTTCGTCTTGGACATAATAGATGATGTTGAAGCAATTGATGACCACACGGTTAAATTCGTTCTCAAGGAACCGTACGCATTCTTCCCGGCCATTATGGCGGTTCCGCCGTACTTCCCAACTCACCCGAGCTATAAGCCGGATGAGGTTGACAGCGATCAGACCGCGGGCGGTGTCGGCCCATACAAAATCGCTAAATGGACTAGGGACGTTGAACTAGTTCTTGAGGCGAATCCATATTGGTATGCGGGTGCTCCGAAGACCAAGAAGGTTGTTGTAAAGTTCTATAAGGATGCCGTTACGCTGAGAATGGCCTTAGAAGCAGGAGAGATCGATATTGCTTGGAGGACGCTTAGACCCACCGATATACAGGACTTAAAGAAGAAAGAAGGTCTCAAGGTCTTAGAGGCTCCGGGAGGAGCGATAAGGTACATCGTGTTTAACGCGAATATACCTCCATTTGACAACCCTTCGGTCAGAAAAGCGTTGGCCGCAGCCCTCGACAGAAAGGCGATCTGCGATAAAGTCTATCTCGGAACCTATGAGCCGCTATACAGCATGATCCCGATGGGCATGTGGAGCCACAAAGACTCGTTCAAGGAGAAATACGGCGACCACAACCTCGAGTTGGCGAAGAAGCTTCTCAAAGAAGCAGGATACAGCGAAACCAACAAGCTCAAAGTAGAGCTATGGTACACTCCGACCCACTACGGAGACACCGAAGTAGACGTCGCCACGGTGATCAAGCAGACTTGGGAGGAGACGGGAATGGTCGAGGTCGACTTGAAGAGCGCCGAGTGGACGACCTACATAGACTACACGAGGAAGGGAATGCTGGGAATCACGCTCTTCGGATGGTACCCAGACTACATCGACCCAGATGACTACACCTGGCCGTTCGTGAACGAGGCTGGAAGATGGCTGGGCAACGCGTACAGAAGCGAGGCGCTTGGAAAACTGCTGAAGGAAGCTCAGGTGAAGAGATCGATCGATGAGAGAACCGCGATCTACGAGCAGGTCCAGGATATCTGGGCCGACGATGCCGTGATCGTGCCATTCGCTCAAGGTAAATTGACGATAGCCTACAGAGAGGGCATCGAGGGAGTTGTACTGGATCCGACTCTCCTGCTGAGATACTGGCTGATATATAAGCCGGGTTCAGATCAAGTGATCATCGGAGTGACCGATAAGGTAACGGACTTGGATCCGGCAAATGCCTACGACTTCTTCACGTGGGAAGTTCTGAACAACATAATGGGCGGACTTACGAAGTACGTTCCTGGAACCACGGAGCTTGAGCTCGGATTAGCTGCGGGCTATTCCGTCTCGTAAATACCCTAATTTTTATTTCTTCGTTTTTCCAAGTTTTCCTAAGCGATGGGCCTTGGCGTCGTTGAAAGCCTTTATCATAGCTAGGGTTTTGGCTCTGATCCCAACCATACTTCTACTTGTAACCTTAGTCTTCCTAGTCATGAGGGTTATGCCTGGAGATCCCGTGATCGCGATAGTGGGAATGAAGGCTCCGCCCGAGAGGATCTTGGAGCTTAAGAAAGCTCTCGGTTTAGTGGATCAAGCAGGAAACCCCATCCCATTACCGCTGCAATATCTGAACTACCTCGCTAAGCTCTTTCAAGGAGATTTCGGTCGATCACTGATCTGGGGCAAGAGGCCGGTTCTCGTCGAGATAATGGAGCATCTGCCGGCGACGATTGAGCTGGCGATCGCGGGCTTTCTCGTAAGCATAATTTTGGGTATAATCCTCGGGTCGATAGGCGGATGGAGGGGCGGGAAAACTAGTTCTGGAGTGAAGATATACGGCGCGGTGACCTACGCGCTTTTCATACCTTGGATCGGAATGCTTTTCCAGCTGCTCTTCGCGGTTTGGCTTGGGCTCCTGCCCGTAGGAGGAAGAATCGATACGGGTCTCGAGCCTCAGACGGTCACCGGTCTCTACGTTCTCGACAGCATAATCTCCGGAAATTGGGATAGCTTCGTAAGCGCCACCAGGCACTTGATACTTCCAGCATTAACTTTGGGCCTAGTTATTTCGGGGGTCTTCACCAGGGTTACGAGGACGAGCGTTGAAGAGGTCATGAGGCAGGATTTCGTCGTGGCCGCTAGGGCGAGGGGCGTTCCAGAATACAAGATTCTCCTCCATGTCTTGAAGAACTCCTTCATCCCGATCCTCACGATGATGGGACTTCAATTAGCCCTCCTAATGACCGGAGCGGTCTTAACTGAAACCACTTTCAGCTGGCCGGGAATGGGAACGTTCCTACTAGAAAGAATAGAATACAGAGATTACGCTACGGTTCAGGGA
>JAGHCZ010000102.1 GCA_021160205.1 Nitrososphaerota archaeon
AAGAGAAAGAGGAGCGGGTGAAGGTTTTCCTGGACATGGTGGGTCTAATAGGATTTGAAACTGCTTATCCCTCCGAGCTCAGCGGCGGAATGAGACAGAGGGTCGCGTTGGCGAGAGCACTCGTGTCGCAGCCTGATCTGCTATTAATGGACGAGCCGTTTAGCAATCTCGATCCACTCACCGCGATCTCCCTTAGGAGAGAAATCGAGACCCTTTGGCAAAATCAAAGCCTTCCACCAAGCTCAGTCGTGATGGTTAGCCACGACGTAGAAGAGCTGGTCGAGCTCGCGGATCGGATCATAGTCTTGACGAAGAGGCCCGTCAAGATCGCGGGAATAATTGAGATAAATTTGGAGAGACCTAGATCCAGGAGGAGCAAAGAATTCTACGAGTACGTAGACGAAATCTACACGCTTCTAAGCTAATGCTTCACGAGAAAACGCTTCTCCTCCCCGTTATATTTCACGGTCTCCGTGTACAGCAGCCACTCCAAAAGCATTCTATGGATCTGTTCGGGGTTTCTGTATTCTTCGCTCAGTTCCTTCACCTTGCTGAGCTCCTCGAACAGCTCTTCCGCTGAAAATTCTTTTCTAGATTTTATGAGCTTGAAGGCGGTTGCGAAGGGTTCGACGTTCAAGATGGCGTTTCTCAGGAGCAGCTTTTTTTGGCTGGGCATGGCGTTTACCAGCTTTTTACCGAGCTCCGTTAACGCGACATCCCCGTTCTCGACCGAGAGAAATCCAAGGGTTTCAGCTACCTCTATCACAGGTAGGAGATCGTCTACATCGCTTTGAAGGTCGATTGCAATTCTAGCTAGATCCGTTTTACCTCCGCGTCCAAAGACGACGTCTAGGAGGCCGACCACCATTCCAGGAGTCACGAAGGGAGAAATTCTTGGGCGGCTACTCATCTGCTTGCCTGTGGTAAGGTGGAGAACCTATGAGATAAACCTTTTTCCTAAAAAGCGCTCAGAGACTACCTCCCGCGGCAAGGTTCTCCGCAGCCGAGACTATTTTCTCCACCGGATTCAGGTTTAAAATGATAGACGAATATTTTTCAGCGTTCTCCCTAAAGGAACTCTCCCCCAAAACTGCTTCAATAGACTTCCTGAGAACTTGACGGGACAGCCGCTCTTGTTGGAGAAGAACGCCGGCGCCGTTTTCAGCTACCGAACTCGCGTTTCCCAGCTGCTCGGCATGACCAGGTATGGGTATCATTATCACGGGTTTTCCGTAGGCCAAGACTTTGGCGAGAGTCGTCTGCCCCGCCCGGGAAATCACGGCGCTGGAAAGCTTTATTAGCTCTAGAGGCTCATCGATCCAAGAGTAAACTTTTACTCCTTGGAGCTTGATTTTCGGGGAATCTCCGCCGAGAGTCGCTATAATCTGATACTCGCTTGACAATTCATCCAAGATCGGCAGGATTATGTCCGTGAGCATTTTCCTTTCATAACTTGGTCCCGTTGCGTGATAGAATATTATGGGCTCGCCTTCGGGGTCCAATCCATATTTCTCACAGAGCTTTTCTATTGAGGGAAGTTCGTCGATTTTCTTCTCGACTACGGGTCCGATGAACTCGACTTTCTCTGAGAGATCGTCGGGGATGACTAAATTCTGAGCTGAAATCGTGTGCGGCGGAGGATAGTCCGTCACCAATATTTTATCGCTGAGAGCCCAAAACTCTCCAACGACCTGGGATAAAGCCTCGATCAGCTCTATCAATCTACGATACCTCGGATATTCCACCCTAATATTGAATTGATTCAGGATTGTGAGCACAGGTTTTCCGGCGATCTTCGCGGCCAAGATCGTGGAAGCCCTCGTATCCGAGATTACGAGACTCGCTCCCTCAGCGTAGTTCAGCTCGCACGCAATTTGGCTGAGAAACTTCAAAGGAAAAAGGAGATTGCGATGAATTGTCATCTTGATGCTCACTTTCGCCTCGGGCAGGATTCCGTAAGAAACCTCGGGAACCGGCTTCACGTCGATGCCGAAGCTCCTGAGATATCTGAGGCCGTCGCCGTAAGATGAAATAGATGTTTCCCATCCATTCTCGTTTAACGCTTTAATTAAGGCGAGGGATCTCGATGCGTGTCCGAAGCCTATGCCGCAGACGCCGATGTGGAGCCTTTTATTTTTCATGGCCGTCACGCCGAGGATCGGCATATTTCAGAAAAATTTTGAAGACTACTTTCCGCAAGCGTGTAGCTTTTTCTCCACTATTTTTCCTTTAGGTGATTCTTCCTCGAAGATCTGCGCCGTGAATTTGTAGATCTTGGCTTTACCCGTCAACCAGTATGTCGAGGGGAGACCTGCCTTGATGCAGAGGTGCATCAGATATTCTTCCGGAGACCAATTATACTCCACCGGAACCTGGGGCAGTAATAAGCCGCTGAAACCCCCGGCCTCGATTATCAGCCCATCAACGCCGACCGTTATCAGGTGTGGAAGCTCCTTGGGATCGCTATACCTTATTTCTTCCGGGGGCGTAAGGACGCTGACCTCGACTACGATCTTTTCCAGCTCCTCGGCTCTCAACGGCGGAAATCTAGGATCCTCAGTCGCCGAAGCTACCGCAGCTCTCATGGTCGCTTCAACCAGCTCGTAAAGTGGAAGTGGAAAACCGATGCAGCCCCTGAGCTCTCTTTCAGGGTGGATTGTGAGGGTTACGAATACTCCCCTCTTTTCTTTCAAGCGCTTTGGGACGCTTTCCGGGGGCTTGGGAACTTTTCCGCTCAAATGCACCTCTATGGTTTTTCTAGCCAGCTTAACCAGAAAAACGCCCTCATTCAAGCTCAATAGCTCCATAGCGCTCGGCACCGGAACTATTCTTTTCATTCCTATTTAAAAAGTAGAACGGAAGAAGGCCGGCGGCGACTTAATCACATCGGATCTTTATGCGAGCTTCTTCAATCTTTTTGCTTATGTTTTTCCAATGAGAACCTTTCCAATATTTTTTGCCGCAGCTGGGGCACACCCATTCTTCGCGCACATTATTTCTGATGGGCGTTAAAACGTGGTTGCATACGGGACACCGCGTCTCCTCGGGGTCGAAGTCTAAGCTTATTCCGCATCTGGACGCGAGATTGGCCAAGATATCTGAGACATCGTTTTTCATTATTAAGACGACGTCTAAACTGCTTCTTAGAGCGGCTAACGCGAGGCTCCGATCCATCGTTAATATGACTCTATCTTCTTTTCGAGCGAACTCAAGTAAATCGCTGTCCCCTCCGCTCCAGTAAACTGTATCATAGCCCAGTATTCTAAGCCATGAAACAACGTTCTTTAGCATGGCATCGACTATGAACCTTAGATCTCGTCTCGACCTCTTATTCACCATGATGACGCACTATCGATTATTCAAATAAGTTACAGGATTTAGCCTTTTTCACGAATCAGCTTGGCGAGGAAAACGTGAAAAATATTTTATCTTTCTGCTCTTCGCCCTCTTCTAATGAGATCGAGCCTACAGTCTTCGCAGAGATACTGCCCCTCGACGTTTAGAAGCATATCAGACCATTCTCCGCAACTGTCGCAGTATCCCTCGACATATCCCTCGGTGCTTCTCGGAAGTGCTACGCCCATGATTCTCATGTGTTCTTTGACTATTTCGAGTATTTCCGGAGTTACTTGTAGAATGTCCTTTACGCTGATTAGACCAGCTAATCTGTTCTTGTAGACTACCGCCAGCCTGCTGATCTTGAGTTTACTCATCTTTTTCAAGGCTTCCTCAATTTTGGCTTCGGGACTGATTGTTTGGAGCGGCATGCTCATTATTTCCTTAGCCTTAACCTCGTTCGGCTTCAGATCTTTAGCTATGACCTTCTCCACCAAATCGGTTTTTGTGACTATTCCGATCGGCAATCCGTTTTTGCCTGTAACTACTATAGCTCCGACATTATATTTTATCATTTTTCTCGCCAGCTCCTCGGCGGATTCATTCTCTTTGCTTTCTATAACTGGACTTGACATCACGTCGCGGACAAGCAGCTCGTCGGTGATTCGCAATTTGCCTCACTGCTCCAGCATTATCTTTTCCAGATCACTTTTTAAATCTTTAAATTACATTCTTAGCAATTCGCCGCGTTTATAAGGTATAGCCTCAGTTATCCCCATTTTTAGTTCTCTGGCGATTTTGGGACCTATTTCGATTTTCCGAGACCATATCTTCACTATTTCTTCTGCTAGTTCTTCAGCTTTCCTATTCCCGGGAATCAGCTTAACCACGTTTTTCGCTTTTTTCGCGAGCGCACTTGGCGGCCCATATATCAGCTCGAGGCTTTCGGATAACCCTATCGCTAACTCGAGTTTTACGGTTAGATATTTTCTTTCACCCTTGATTATGAAGCCGCCTTTAGGTAGGTAGTGGCCTGGTGGAGGCGTGAAGGATATTTGATCCGGCTCGACGTAATACACTGTCATCACCGACAGCTTATCCTTCCAAGCTTTACTATACGCCGCCGCAAACTGCGCCGCTTCGATTTTCGATTTTTCCCCGGAATCTTTTCCATTCTTCAGGATCACGGCCGCCGCCCCCCTCACCTCAGCGTGGAAAACCAGGTCATTTCGCTCGAGGTGTTTTTTCAAGAGCGCGATGTTGCTCGATGCATCTTTCCCAGCCGCCGCGAGGAAGCCTTCAGATGTTATGAACCACCGATATTTCTCATACCATCTGCCTTTGCGGATCTTAACTCTGGCGGAAACTTGAAGGAAAGCTTGCTCCAGTGTTTCCCGTATCTCTTTTTTCAGCTTTTTCGCTTTTTCCTCCAATTCTTCGGCCTCGGTCAATAGCCTTTGAGCGGCTTGGCGCGCTTTTTTAGAGCTGTCAAACAGCTTCGATACCTGCCTCATTATCGATTCGCCTAAGCTGAATCCTATTTCTTCCTCGTCGATGCGGATTTTCATCTTCTTTTGAGCTTTATCTACTGAAACGACCACTCCGCCTATCTCGTGCTTTCCAGGCTTCGATTTGAGCGACTCCAGATGGATTGCGAGTTGAGAGAGCTTCTCCGCGGATTTTTTCAGAATTTCGGCTTTTTCCAGAAGCCTTTGACCAGAAAACCGTTTCTCATGCGCTTTCTTTTCCAGCTCCTTTATCTTCGATTCGACTGATTTTTTCTTTTCTTCTTCGAGCTTCTCGGCTAACTCGTGTTCGTAGGCTATTCTGAACGCATCGTTCAGGCTTTTCGCCTTCTCGAATCGCCATCCCTTATGCTTTAGGCTCTCCATAGGGTATGGAAGTGCTTCAACTCTTCCATCAGGGGAATGAGCTATCATGGGGGAACCGTGTTCAGCTGAATCCAAAACTTTCTGAGCGGCTTTTAGGATGCTTTCAACCTCGGTTCGCGAAAGCTCTCTTACCTTTTTCGACGGATCTACTTTCGCTATATGCAAGATTTCTTCAGCGTAGCGTCCTCCAAGTCCAGCTTCTACCGCCAACGCGGAGACCACGCTCCTCCTCGGCGTAAGCTTTTCGAATAATCTTAGTAGCTCGCTTGTTAGAGGGAACTGCTTGGAAGGTGGAAATTTGTACGACTCCCCTGGAATTATTTTCC
>JAGHCZ010000052.1 GCA_021160205.1 Nitrososphaerota archaeon
TTCTGGACACGCATATCGCCGTGATAATTGCGCATTTAACCTTTAACCTCCCCTTCGCCGTCTGGATGATGAAGAGCTTCTTCGACGGCGTGCCGAAGGAATTGGAAGAGAGCGCTCTAGTGGATGGATGTACTCCTCTAGGCGCCTTCTTCAGAATAGCTTTTCCAGTAAGCCTCCCAGGACTCATAGCTACCGCCGTAATGCTCTTCATGTTCAGCTGGAACGAGTTTTTGATTCAATTGTTCTTAACCAGGTCCGCCGTGAAGCCCTTGCCCACCCTCATACCGAGATTCTATGGAGGCCACGATATCCTATACGGTGTCGTATGCGCCGTCGCTTTCATCGCCAGCCTTCCGCCGATCATAATAGTGGCGATATTCCAAAAATACCTCGTAAGAGGATTGACGATGGGATATATCAAGGGCTAGGCTTCAAACTTTTTTAAACGAGCTTTTCCTGCTCTATCTCAACAAAATGAGGCCGTATGAAGTACCTAGTAGAATCAAGCACGTCGAAGCTGAAGCGGCTTTCGCCGTATTGGCTGTAGCGAGGAAAGCCGAGGCCCGCGGAAAGAAAGTAGTGCACCTCGAGATAGGGGACGCTGGATTCGACACCCCTCAGCACATAAAGGAGGCGGCGATCGAGGCCCTAAAACGAGGCGAAACGCATTATACGCCTACCACGGGGATACCGGAGCTCAGGGAGGCGATAGCTGAAAACGCTCAAAGGATTTATGGAGCTGAGGTTAGCTGGGAGGAAAACGTCGCCGTGACGAGCGGGTGCAAGCAGGCGGTTCTCGCCTCAACCCTGGCGGTAGTAGATGAAGGAGACGAAGTCCTTTATCCGAATCCTGGGTATCCTGAATATGAGGCGGCGGCATATCTGGCTGGAGGCAAGCCTGTTCCCTACAAGCTGAGCATCGAAGACGAATTCCGGGTTAATCCCGACGAAATAGCCGAATTAATTACTCCTAAGACTAAGCTACTAGTCATAAACACTCCGCAGAACCCATGCGGCTCCATAATGAGCCGGGAAGAGGTAAAGGCATTGGTCGAGCTATCCGAGGATCACGGCTTCTACATATTATCAGATGAGGTTTATCAGCCGATACTGTTTGACGGCGAAGAACATTACTCGCCGCTGAGCGTTAAGGGAAGCTTAGATGGAGTTATTATCGCGGATGGCTTCTCGAAGAGGTATGCCATGACCGGGTGGAGGCTGGGATACGCGCTGGTTCCGAAGGAGATTATGCCTCAAGTCTTTAAGCTCTTGAACGTAATGACTTCGTGTCCAAACTCAATCTCCCAGCGAGCAGGCTTAATGGCCCTCAAAGGACCGCAGGAGCCGACGTTTCAAATGGTCAGGGAATACGAAAAGCGGAGAAACATAGCCGTCGAAAAGCTATCTGAGATAGATGGGATACGTTTTGCCAAGCCTAAGGGAGCGTTCTACATAATGGTTGACGTATCCGCCGCCCTTCGAAAGCTGAAAATGAACTCCGAGGAATTCGTGAAACTATTAATCGAGAAATACGGCGTCGCCTTTCTCCACGGAACAGCCTTGGGATCGTATGGGGAAGGATATATTAGGGTGAGCTTTTCAGCAGCTGAAGAAGCGATAATAGAAGGAATAAGTAGGCTGAGAAAAGCCTTCGAGGACATTTTCAAGTCTTAATCGCCTCGAATACCACGAGCCTCCAGCAAGGTCTTCCAAACAAGTCATAAACGTATTCCGCTTCGGCGAGCTGATTGATGTACCCCATTATTTTTAGAAGCGTTTTCCCAAATGGATAAATGCAGTAGTCTAGAACTCTCGGCTTCAGCCCAACTTTTCGGAGGAACGCGTTCGTTTTCCCGATTCCGACCAAGGAGACCGCTGGAATCAGCAACCGGCCATTCTTCCTTAGGTGATTTGGAGCCCCTTTGATCGCTTCATCTAGAACTCTTCTCCCATCGACGCCGCCCCACGTAAACCTCGGAAGAGGATCTCTTGAGGGAGTCATAGGCGGATTGCAGATTATCAGGTCAAAGACATCGTTTTCAATGGGATGATAAATGTCTCCGATCTTGAATTCGATATTTTTCACTTCATTTATGATCGCGTTTTCCTTCGCCGCGCGGATCGCTCTAGGCGATATGTCCACGGCGACGATGTGCTTAGCGCCGAGCTTTGATGCTAAAATTGCTAAAAATCCTGAGCCGGTTCCCAAATCTAAAACCCTCGCCCCATCGATGTTTCTCAGATTTTTGGCGAGTGTTAGGGTAGCTACCGAAGGCATGTAAATCTTCGAATCTCTCTTGATCTTTATTTCAACGCTTCCAACCGTAAATTTCAAGCATTTATTCAATCTAGTACCTTTAGGGGTCATCTCTAACTAAGATTTTAGTATCTTCATTATCGCGTCCTTAACCTTGACCTGAATCCATGGAGGGGTCATTGGAGCAAATATCCTAGCGTACTTTAAGTCAAGCGCCTCGAGAACGGTTTCGGTTTCTCCGGTTCTCAGGTATCCTTCTACGAGGCTTGTTCCAAATACGTCGACGAGGTCGGTGTCTAGGTAATGACAGGTATAATAAAGTAGCTCGGCGAGGTCCCATGCAAAAGATTCGTCGTAGAAGCATTGCTCTAGATCAACTAAGTATACCTTGCCGTCTGGGGAGAAAATGAAGCTGAAGGGATTGCAGTCGCCCATGCATACGCCTTTTCGATGAAGTTCTCCCAGCAATTTACCGACTTTGAAGCTTTTTGCCTCGAATTCTTCGGAATCGGTGGAAGACGTCAAAACTGCTACTAAGTTTTTCCCGTTGATGAATTTCTGGAATAGCGTTTTCCGCGGCCAGTTTACGTGCAGTATCTCGGCCGCATTAAATCCGAGCTCCGTTAATTTATTTACGAAGTATATTTCGTTGCTCATTCTAACAGATGCGAAGAGCGAGAAGTTCTTTACCCCAATGGCCCACAGCCAAGCCACAATCCACTTGAAATCTGTCCAATTGAGGTATTTCTTAATGAAAAGCTCCATCGTGCGTCCATCTAAATCAAATTCAGCGATATACGCGGCGTTTAAGACCCCCGCAGCCTTCTTCAATCTTATTTCATCCTTCTTCACGCCATAAACGTGCTCAATAAAATCCTTGATTCCGAGGTCGATTAGCAGGGGCTGCGGGCCGAGTGATGTCTCGATTTCGATCAACTGGGATGGCTCCGGAATTTTTATCGGCTTTAAAGTTCTCAGGTCTAATCTTAGATCCTTGATCGGTTCTAGGGGCGAGGAGAGGTTAGCGTTTAGGTATAGCTTGAAGACGTGTTCCAAGTCTTTAGAAAGCTTCGTATAGATAGACGATTTCGAAAGAGTTTCTAGGACGAATTTCTCAGCTGGAGACCAGGCGCCATTTTTCTTGATGACTATTTCTTCTGCTTCCAATTGTTTCAATGCTTTTTCGAATCCGCGGAGAGGGATTCTCAAAGTTTCTCTTGAAGGTTCTTTGAAAGATGCTTCGATATAGGGCTTGATGGGAGGATAGATTATTGATAGTCGCTTCAGTTTATCATATAGGAAGAATTCGGGCTTTATCAGAAGCCTCATGGACGCTAATCTATGCTCTAGAATTAGGTTTTGGAGAGCCTCCACGATCACGTGCCTCTTATAGAGGACATCCAGCTTCTCAAGAATATCCGGATTAAGAACAGGCCGATAAGGTAAGAGAAACGATCCCGCCGCCGCTCCGCCGATCGATTCTTCAGCGCAATCTTTTCGAAGCTCATCTTTGCCTATCAATAGGATGAGCTCTATTTTCGGGAAGCCCTTTCTCTTGTATATCTTAAGAGGGTGAGATTCTTCAAATAATACTAAGAGTTGAGAGGGTTTTTCAAGGTCTCCTAGAGCTGCAGGCCCGTGGACGCTTACCGCATTCAATTTATGGGCATCTATCCGCAGCTCCTGTAAGATTTTGAACACATCGTCGGAGATCAAGTTCTTCTCCGTGGAGAAAACCATTTTTCACCTATAAATTAATTATATGCTCATATCTAAAGCGAATTCTCCTTCGAGAAATGTTTATTGCCTATATGA
>JAGHCZ010000097.1 GCA_021160205.1 Nitrososphaerota archaeon
AGACCGCAATAATGATATCGATTTCAGCGATTCTTCTGATCGATGTCATCGCGTCCTTATTGCTGCCTCCTCATCTCCTCACTTTATGCAACCTGTTATTCGTAGAGGGCGGGTTAATTTTCGCCGTTGGAGGCTTTATAGCCTCGGGCGTTCCGTCGATGCTCATAGAGCGTTCATCGTCTTTATTCGCCTCACCTGGAGGCCATGTGGACTACCTTCGTCAAAGGCGGAGAAAACAATTTTCATTTGGCTTAATCTTGATGCTTATAGGCGGATCGCTGTTGACATCTTCGATATTTATCGGCGAGTTGCTCATCTAGGAAGAAGCTGATTCGAGGGTTAAAGTAATCTTATGGTAATACCTGTCATCGGGAGCCGCTGCAAAGAAACTAGTTATATAATTTAATGTAAAAGACTTATCCGCTGTAGGTGAAGCGTTTTGGAAGTAGCTCTTCAGATGGGAACTTTTACTCGGGTTGGATATGGTTTCGAGAAGTGCTTAGAGATAGCGAACAGCCTCGGAATAAAATACATGGAGCTATGGATAGATAGAGACAATTTCTGGCCCGAAAAAACGAGCAAAGAAGAATTATCCGAAGCGTTATCGAGGGCGCGTTCCTACGGGGTGAAGATAATCTCCATGTGCCCGATACCCTTTAAAGCGGAGAAGTGGGAAGAGTTCGTTTTTGAATTCGATTTAGCTTCTCGAGATGAGCCCAATAGAGAGAAGGCGGTTAAATGGTATAAATCCGTGATAGACATGGCGACGCGACTGGAGGCAAAGACGATAATAGTCCTGCCCGGAAAAGTCGAGGAGCCCAACTTCATGAAATCAAAGCAATCCTATAGACAGCACTGGGAACAAGCGGTCAAGAGTTTAAAGGAATTGGCTAAGTACGCGGAAGATAACGGTGTCTGCTTAGGCGTCGAGAACGCCGTGGTCTGCAACTACATTAACCTTCCAGGAGAGCTGAAGGTGATGGTCGATGAAGTGGGGTCGGATTACGTCAAAGCATACCTAGATGTGGCGAATGCGAACGTTTTCCTGCCTCCTGAAATCTACGTAAGAGAGCTCAAGGGAAAGCTTTGCGACGCTATCCACGCGACGGACAACGATGGAAGCTACCCATATCATCTCCCTGTAGGAATGGGGACGATAAACTACGAGCGGATATTTTCGCTCCTAAAAGAAATAGGGTGGAACGGATACATTGTGCCCGAAATCTTTTACGACGAAGATCCAATAGGAGGGCTCAAACGGAGCAAAGAAGCCTTTGAAAAGATTATCTCGAGGCAGTGAACAGCACTTCCCACATTTTTTCGAATCCGATGAAAAAATGGAGTTGTGAATGACAGTTCATAGGGTTATGATTTTACCGGTTCTCGCAGATTCTTCCGCAGCTAACACCACTTCTAAAGCACGTCTGGCCTCAAGGGGCGTAACTATGTCTGGCTTCACGTCATTCGCGACGCATTCAGCGAAGTACGCTATTTCTTCCTTAAGCGCTCCCACGATCCCCCCGTAAATGATCGGCCAATGCATGGTGTCGTATCTTTTCGTACCGCTTTTATCGTTAACCTCTAACCCAGAATTGCCGCAATCTATGTAGATTACTCCATCTGTTCCAAGGATCTCCATCTTAGCATCTATCGCGAACGGGGTGTTGTCGGGCAAGTACCACATGCTCTCGCACACGCCCTTCGTGCCTGATTCAAAGTTATAGACCGCCCAAGTTACCTCCGGATTTGGCGCACCCGCCGCGTTAAGCCAAGTAGCGTAGACGGACTTCACTTTCTCTCCTTTCAGATACCATAGCATGAGGTCTGTGTCGTGGATGGCGTCCAGAAGGATAGGCGACCCATATCTCAAGTGGGAGAAGGCGATGCCGCGGGGAATATTGCGCCTCGCGTAGATGGAGACTATTCTCCCCACCGTTCCCTCCTCAATCATCTTCTTCGCCTGAGCGTAACGGTTCTCGAAGCGGAGGATGTGGCCCACCATGAAATAGATGTTGTTTCTCTCGGCGGCCGCTATCATTTCATCCGCGTCCTTCAAGCTGCCGGCTATGGGTTTCTCGACGAGGACGTGCTTGCCGGCCTCGGCTGCTAAGACGACGGGCTCGCGGTGATCTGGAACATGGGTTACAACGCTGACGGCGTCGATTTCCGGGTCCTTCACGGCCTTGCTCCAATCTGTATACCATCGTTTCGCCCCATAACGCGTCGCGACTTCTTTCGCCCTCGCCTCCCTACGCGAGCAAACCGCAACCAGCTCTACGTGAGGCAAACGAGAAAGCACGTGCACATGTTTTTCTCCAAACCAGCCTAGGCCGATTACAGCAAATCTCGCTTTTTTCATAGCGCTGAGTGGTCTTCATGATCCCATATAAATAGTGTGGTCGCGTGGATCGAGATGACTTTTATAAAGAGTTTACAGGTTTTCAGGTGAGTTGATGTCGATTGATAGAAATTCCAGATTCGGAGTATAAGGAGAGAGTTAAACGGGTTCAAGATAGAATGGCGAAAGACGATCTCGACTTGTTGGTGGTGTATTCAAGTGAGTGCGAGTCAGCCAACGTTAGATACCTCGCCGATTTCTGGCCGACCTTCGATTTCGCAGGAGTTCTCATCCCTCGGGAAGGCGAGGCCACACTCTTGACGGGCGGGCCAGAGTCCTTGGATTTCGCTAGAAAGTTTTCTAGGATTAAGCGGATAATGATTCATCCTGGATTCGTCGAGACCTCTGCTCCAGATTGGCTTACTAAACGTGAGTCAGGAAACTTCTCGACGATAATTCCTGAGGCATGCGAAGGAATCGAGATAAGGAAAGTGGGCATAGCGGGGACAAACATTTTCCCACATGCCCTTTACGTGGATCTCCAGAGAGCCGTTAAGGACGCTGAGATAGTAAACGCGGATCAAGTGATGTTCGACGTGAGAATGATAAAATCGGATATAGAAGTCAAGTTACTGGAAGAAGCTTACAGGATAACCGAGGAAGCGATGAAGGCTGCCGTGGATTACGCCGAGGTCGGGAAAACCGAGTGGCAGATAACCGCGGAAGCACTAGCGACTCTATACCGCCTTGGAGCCGAAGGTACCTCATATTCAATATGGGTTGCCTCGGGCCCCAACACGGCTCTAAGCCTCTATCGCCCAACCGATAGGAAGATAAATCGAGACGAGCTTGTGCAGCTAACGTTCGGGGCAAAATACCGGGGATATTGCGGGAATATGTGCAGAGGCTTGGTCTTCGGAGAAGTCCCTGAAAACGTTAGGAAGCTCATGGAAACCGCGATCGAGGCGGAGGAAAAAGTCCTCGACGTGATGGCGCCGGGAGTTAAGGGAACAGAAGTGTACAAGGTGTTCGCGAAGATCTTAACCGAGCACGGCTATGGAGAGGCGGCTCTCTACGGCCCAGCTCACGGAACCGGATTACAGGAGTGCGAAGGCCCATGGCTTGATGCGAAGAGCGATTGGCCCCTCCAACCTAACATGGTTTTCAATGTGGACATTTGGCTGTCCGATGGAAAAGCGGGCATCAGGTATGAAGACGGCGTGGTCGTAACTGAGAAGGGGGTCAAGGAGCTGACGAGCTGGCGAAGGGAGATAATAAGGAAATAGCCCAATCGTAAAAAGGGAAGTGCTGCGAGGAGATGAATCCGACGTCCCTTGAGATAGAAGAAGCCGTTGATCGACGAGCCGAAGAGATAATAAACTTCACGATGGAACTCGTCAAGATACCGACGGTGAATCAGCCGCCTAATGGAAACGAGGCTCCTGGCCAGCGCTTCCTCGCGAAAGCCCTAAAAGACCTCGGTTTTGAGATAGACATGTTCGACTGCATAGATGTTGAGGGAATCGAGGAGCACCCCTTGTTCTGGCCCGGCCGCCAGCTGAGAAATAGACCCAACCTCGTAGCCACTTGGCGGGGTAGCGGCGGAGGCCGCTCAATACTTTTCACAAGCCATATGGACGTTTGCCCACCAGCTCCGCTTCCTTGGGAAAAAGGTGATCCCTTCGACCCGCATATTGAGGACGGCAAGATGTATGGGCGCGGAGCGGGGGACATGAAGGGCGGATTGGTCGCCGCGTTCATGGCGATTAAAACGCTGCGCGAACTCGGGTTTTCCCCGCGTGGAGATGTAATTTTTGAAAGCGTCGTGGATGAAGAATTCGCCGGAGCTAACGGAACCTTAGCCTGTCGATTAAGAGGCTACAAAGCCGACTTATGCATAAACCCGGAGCCGACTAACATGGTTATTTGCCCAGCAACCCTCGGAGCAAAGCTTCTCCGCATAACGATCCGCGGAACGGCGGGAATGCCGTACACAGGGCAGCCGCTATACAACCCCGTCTTCGCGCTCGGAAAAATAGTAAATATTCTACGCGAATTCGAACACTTCTGGAACAGAAAATTCGAAGAGGACCAGCGGCTCGAACACAAGATCCCCTTAAACGTTATAATATGGCAGGTCAAGGCGGGGGA
>JAGHCZ010000146.1 GCA_021160205.1 Nitrososphaerota archaeon
ATGCCTCAATATCCTTCTTTCCTCCGGTTAGTTCGCACATGAATCCAACTATTCCGCCCGTTCTCTTTATCGCCTCATACATTTCGTCATCTACGTTTCTTGGAGTTCTGTGGATTCTCCTCGGATTGGCGTGGCTATTTATCAGGGGGAGCTTTGAGACTTCGGCTGCTTCAAGATGTGTTTTCTTACTTGCGTGAGCTAGATCTATTATTATTCCCAGTTTATTTGCCTCTCGAATGAGCTCTTCTCCTTCATCTGTTAATCCGTAGTCTTTTCTAGAGACGCATGAGGCCGCGTATCGGTTATCGAAGTTCCAAGTTAACCCCACACATCTAACTCCGAGGTTATAGTAGATCCATAGGTCGTCGATGTCATCAAGAGCATATGCGCCTTCCATGGATAGCAGAAATCCGATTTTATTTCCTCGAATAGCTTCATTTACGTCTTCCTCGTTCAGGACGAGCATTAAGTCGTTCGAATGCGCTTCTATCAACCTGTAATAGATTTTGATGTGCTCTAATGCTGTCAAGCACGCGGCCTTCGGAGTCCACGTCCTAATCTTAAATTCATAGCCGCTTTTGATTTTATTCACTACTCTAGGTGAAATCGTCGGAAGGAGGCTGAATATTGACGAGAAAACAAGTTTCACGTTTGCTTTCTTGAATTTCGGTATATCCGCATGTCTTCCTGATAAGTCTTTATCAAAAGCTTCCAAGCCGAATCCCAATTCGTCTCCTCCGGCAAGATAATAGTACGAGATATCTTCGTGAAGATCTATTATTGGAGCGCTTTTCATGGAGTTGTTTTTTACCCAGGAATATTTAAATTCGGATCGAATCTTTTTCGGAAAACCCATTACTCCGGCGGTTATAGCCTCGAATAGGGCCGCAGCCCGAGAAATCTTCAATAGTTATGTTCTGGTTGATTGAGGGCGTAGGGCTATGGTCGGCGAAGTTATTTCAAGCGAGGAAGTTTACCGAGGTAAGGCCGTTTCGGTGAAGCGGGAGGAAGTTCTCCTTCCGTCGGGTAAGAAGATTTACCGTGAATGCGTAATTCACCGAGGGGCGTCGGCGATTCTGCCGATAAAGGAAGACGGTAAGCTGATTTTCGTGAAGCAGTACAGGCATCCGATCGGCGAGATTCTCTTGGAGGTTCCGGCGGGAACGCTTAAGCCTGGAGAGGATCCCAAGCTCTGCGCGGCCAGGGAACTTGAAGAGGAAACCGGGTACACGGCCGGAGAACTTATTCATTTGATAACGGTTTATCCGAGTCCGGGTTATAGCAGCGAAAGGCTTCACATTTATTTGGCTAGAGAGCTTAGAAGAGGGCTTCAGAATCTTGAGCTGGATGAGGATATATCCGTGGTGGAGATGACTTTTGAGCAAGCGTTAAAGGAGATCGAGGAAGGAAGGATAAGAGATGCCAAGACCATAATTGCCGTTCTCTACTATCTGATGTACGTTAAAGCCAGCTCGGCTAAGCCTTGAAATGCTCGTATCCTCCTCTCTCCAAAATTCTCTCGCCGCCGAGCCACTTGGCCTTAACTACTTTCTCATCTATCACGCGCCCTATCGCAATCAATCTACCTCCGGCTCTTTCGACTGCTTTCACGGCGTCCTCTAGCATTCTCGGCTTAATGGTTACGACCAACTCGTATTCCTCTCCGCCGTAAAACACCAAGTCGAAAAGATCAACGTTAAACTTCTCGGAATACTTTTCAGCGTCCCCGCTCACAGGAGGGAACTCGACGAAAAATCCGACATCGTTTACTTCACTGAGGATATGAAGCGACTCAGCTAATCCATCACTCGAGTCTATCGACGAGGTAATGGCCGTTGACTCCACTAGAGCTAGGGCTTCATTTATTCTGGCAACAGGTCTCGTGAATCTTTTAATGACCGACTCGGATACGGGGTCGCCTTTATTGCCGCTTAGAAGCGCATGTAGTCCAGCTGCCTGAGCCCCGAATTCTCCGGTTACGGCCACCACGTCTCCTGGCCTGGCTCCGAGCCTCGAAACTGTCCTGTCGGCGAACCCTATGCACGTAACGTTTATCACCATTTGATCACCCTCGTTTACACCACCTCCGACGATTGTCCCTCCGTAAAGCTCCGCCGCCTCCTCAAATCCGTTCCAAAGCTCTTCAAACTCTTTCTCTCTCATGCTCGATGGCAGGAGCAAGGATATTAGATATGCTATCGGCCTTCCTCCTTTTGCGGCTATGTCGCTGGTCGTCGCCGTAACAGCCTTGTACCCGACGCTCCTTAAGCTCATTCCCCTCGGAACATCTGTTGACTCGGAGAGCATATCGCATGAGAAGACTAATCTGCCCTTGAACAGCATGTCCACGGCGTCGTCTCCAGATGGAAGCGTAGCTCCCTCAAGCTCTCCAAGCCTTTTAACGATCCACTCGATAAGCCCTCTCTCGCCTATTTCTCCTAATCTTTTCTCCAACCCAAGAACCTCCTGATCATGGTCTTCGCGCACCATGAAGCATACATCTTTATCTCGACCCCGCCCAGCTTTGATTCCCCGGATCTCCTCGGCATAAACTTAAGCGGATATTCAGCTATCCTGCATCTAGATCTATGCAGCTCATACAATAATTGCACTTGAAAGACGTATCCCGATCTCAACTCGGTGAGCTTATCAACGATCTTCCTCAAGGCATTTAACCTGATTACCCTGAAGCCGGAGGTGAGGTCGCTGATCCTTATGCCCGTAGCGATCTTAGCTAGGAGGTTCGCACCTCTACTGATCAATATCCTCTTCACTGATTTTTCAACCCACTCTCCACCTTCAATATACCTCGAGCCCACGACTACTTCTGCTCCCGTTTTCTCGGCGAAATCGAGCATGCTTAGTAAGGTCCGAGGCGGATGACTTCCATCGGCGTCCATTTCGCAGACATATTTCGCCCATCCATGTGCAGCCAAAGCCCTCCTAAATCCATCGATATAAGCCGACCCTATTCCCAGCTTTCCAGGCCTCCTAATCACCTCAACACCACCCCTTTGAGACCCGATTTCCTCCGCAACCTCCGCCGTTCCGTCAGGGCTATTATCATCTACTACGATTATCAGAGGCTTCCATTCAGCATCTTCAAGGAGACTTAAAGTCTCGGGCAAGAGCCATCTTACGTTATCAGATTCATTATACGTAGGCATTACCACGACAACGCCCTTCAAGCCGTAACCAAGGGAATCATCCGAAAATAAAAATAAGACGCCAACTGTAGCCCGTAATTTCCTTTAGTATTGGCTCATATTTTTAGGAGGTTTACTCGCCTGCCGACGCCTTCTCCACGAAGAGATCCAAGTACTCCCTCAAGTCGTCCAGATCTACTTCCAATTTTTCTATTTCCTCTCCTCGAAGATCGAGAGCTATCCTTTCAGGGCTCACTCCTTCATAAGCGCATTTACCGCACATAGCTGCGCCCAAGCTGGTCGTTTCGGGAAAAGCCGACTTAATCACCCTGTTCTTTTGGAAAAGAGTCGACAGCAGCGACAGATATATCCTGTTCTTAGCGAATCCTCCCTGAACAATTATGTCTGAACCCTTTCCCTCGAGAAGCAGACTTATGGCAACATAAGATTGCAAAGCCAAGTACAAGTTTAACAGATGATACGCCGTCACCGGGTTTTCGTAAAAGGATTTTCCCAAGATTTTGGGCTTGGATTTTTGAAACTGGCCTACGGCCTCCATGAGGCCCGGCATTATGAAATCTTCCTTGCGCTTTATGATGCGGTTGACCACATCCGTATCTAGGCTCATATTTTTGGGATCCGTGTTAAACTTCTCTTGGATGATTTTGGAGTAATGGTCGTGTTCATATCCTCCGATGAACCTCGAGGCTTTCACGGGCTTTCCATAAGCGTTCAGGTAGTATACAACATCTCTGCGCAGATCTTCTTCTCTAGGGTCGAATTCCGCCGCTGGATACATGAAAACGCACCAAGTCCCAGTCGAAGCCAACACCACATCCGCTCCCTTGAGCATAAACGGCAAAAGCGAAGCATTTGAATCATGAATCCCTGGAGTAGCCGTAACTTTTAACCCGTTAATCTCGAATTCTCCTAGAGAACTCCATACCTCCGCGAAACTCGGGAATAACTCGTCGGCGTTCAGCCGCTCAGCTATGAAGCTCCAATCAAGCTTTCTTAGATCGTAGAGATAGGTATGGCAGCCCACGCTGGTGACTTCGCAAGATCTGAAACCAGAGATCTCGTAAGTAAGGTACTGCGGGAGAAACATTATTTCATCTATCTCCGCAAATTTTTCCGGGTAACTTCTCTTGAACCAATATAGCTGGATACCCGCGTTTATCAATCGGCCATAGGGAGGCGCGCCTGTAATTTTATAGAGATCAAGCGGGGATCCAAATTCCTTATAGAACCCTTCTCGAATCTGGTCGTCTATCTGATGGTTATAGGATACTATAGGAAACGCCAGCGATCCCTTCTTTAGGTATGCGACCGTCGCGCCGTAGGTAGTTATGGAAACTGATTTGATGGGATATTTCTTGCAGGCTTCTTTGAGCTCACGCGTAATCCACGATAGAATCGCCTCGGCGTTATCGCAGAGAACGCCTTCTACCTCTATTTCCCCTATCCTCGAGCTTTTTTCATATACGGGCTTAAGATCATCCGTGAAGACGATCAACTTCTTATTGGTTTTACCTATATCGAAGACTGCTATCGCGTAATCCATATCCCCCAGCCCCACATTTCTCAGTAAAACAGCCTCAAAAACAAATAAAGACCTTACTTATTTTTCGAACACTCAAATTTCTAAGCAACCCTATTTGCTCCCTTCAAGAATATTCTCCAGACCGCATCAAAGACCCTACGTGAATCATCCGATTCTATCGCCTCCTTGAAGTCGCCGCAATTTTCGTTGACGATTTTTCTCACGTAATCGATGAACCCCCAGGCTCTACCCGTTATCCACTAAGAACTCAGCTACATAAAGACAACTCTAACATCAAAAAATGGAAATAAAGAAGTTTAAGCCCCGGCCGGGCTTTGAACCCGGGACCCCTGGCTTACCAAGCCAGTGCTCTAACCGGGCTGAGCTACCGGGGCATGGTGTTAGGTCGTTTTTGTTTTGATTTTTCTTCGTTAAAAATTTAATTCCGGGTTAGAGGGTGGGTTTTGTGAAGTTTAGTTGTTCGATTACGGCGTGGGGGGCGTAGACTGGGGTTTCGACTTCCCACCAGGTTATCCAGTATCTTTCTTTTCCGAGTTGTCTGAGGTTTTTGAAGACACTCAGCATGTTGTCGCTTATTCTAAGCTCCTTAATCGCTCCCTCGATGCTTCCCTTCCTTATCCTAAACATGGCGTCTCTGGGTATCGTTGAGAAATCTCCGGTTCTATGGTTTTGATACCTTAGATACCAGTCGTTCGTCACGTATATTCCATCGTCGATCCCCGATATCAGCTTGTCCAAGCTTTCTCCTCTGCCATCGACGATCAAATTGAAAGACCGCGGCACTATAAGCCCGGCGTTCGCCGTGGTTTCGGCGTCGAACTTCTTGGCCGTCGTCGAGTTGTGGAGATAGGTTTTCAGAACCCCCCTATCGATTATCGTTTTTCTTCTAGTCGGGACTCCCTCGTCGTCGAAGGGGCATGCGCCGTAGGTTCCTGAGAGAGTCGGATCATCGATGAGGGTGAAGATCTTGGAGGCAACTTCCTCGCCGAGCTTTTCGGCCAAGAAAGACAGCCCCGAGTCGACGTGAAAAGCCGAAGCGGATTCTCCGATCTCCTCGACGAAGTTCGCGAAGGTCATGGGCCCTAACAACGCCTCATAAACTCCCGGCTCCGCCTCAACCGGGTTAACCGCCATCTTCGCCATCTCCCCTGCCACTCTCCCCGCTTCCTCGGGCTTGAAGTCTCGTTCCCGAGAAGCTATTGAGACGAAATGCCCTGTAGCATCGTCCGACGCGAAAGCCCTTATCGAAAGCTCGATAGACGATTCCTCCGCCGCGCCATAAGCTCCACCGCTCGTCCTAAGCCAAGACTTTCCAGCCGAATAAATCAGGGTTCCCGCAGTCCGCTTAGCCCCCTCCGCTAGCGCGGCATTTACAGCCGCCTCGACCGCGTCGGTAAGCTTTTCAGGATCTCCTTTAATCCTCTCCGCCTTAAGCAGCTTCTTATCGTATTTGAACGGGCCTTTTGGAAGGGGGGCATACACGTCCGCAGGCTGGCTC
>JAGHCZ010000068.1 GCA_021160205.1 Nitrososphaerota archaeon
CTCTAAGAGGCGCCAATGCTCTTTTCCATATTCTACCTCCATTTCCCTCATTAAAGCCGCTCATCTTATCAATAAATTGATAGTCCGAGTCTAAGATCAACTCAATAAGTGCTCCAATAATATTTTGAACCCAATCATGATTAAGACCGCTCCGCCGAAAGCCTCAGCCTTTTTTCCGACGGTGCTTCTCGACCTCGACCCTATGTAATTTCCCACGATCGTGAGGATAAATGACGCGAACCCAGCGGTCAAGGCGGCCATCAAAATGCCTTCTCCCATGAGGGGCAGGCTGAATCCAGCGGCTAAGGCGTCTATGCTTGTGGCGATGGATAAGGTGATGAGCACGGGCCATGCTAAACTCGACCTGTTTTCCTCCTTGCAGAGCTTGGTTGCTTCGTAGATCATGTGGACGCCTATCGCGAGTAGGATGAGGAATGCTACCCAATGGTCAAATTCTCCAATGATGTTCACGAGCTTAGTTCCGAGGTTCCATCCCGCTAGGAGCATTCCGCCTTGAAATAGCCCGAAAGACGAGGCCATTCTCAAGCTCGCTAGCGTATTGAATTTTTCTCGGAGAGTTCCGCTTCCGATGGCTACTGAAAAGCAGTCGAAGGCAAGGCTTATAGCTATGGCCGCCGTGAACACGTTCATCTTCTTCAACTCAAATTTTCAAAAAGAAAAACCTATCTATTCGGAAGCGTTTATGAAACGCCTGTTCGATCATATTGCGGGCTAAAACCCGTTGAAGGAGGATAATGATGATAGTTAGACGCGTTGATGAATTAAAGAGGCTTGTCGCGTTAATTCCAGAAAGCGGCCTCGACTTGATAAACGTCTTCAGGCTCGTTGAGGCAGGCGACGTGCTATACTCGAAGACTTCTAGGGAATTGAAGAAAGAGAGGGCGAGCGGGAAAATCGACAGCGAGAGGGTTCAAGTGGTTTTGGGGATCGAGGTCGAATCAAAGGTCGCCGATCCCTTGATGAAGAGAATAAGGTTTACGGGTAGAATAGTCTACGAGAGCAGGAAACTCGACCTCCTCGGAAAATATCACACGATAACCCTGTATCCAGGCGTTGAAATCAAGGTGCAGTCTAAGAAAAATTTCGAGAGGCTGAGAGCTTTCTCTGCGAGCTATGGAAGGCACATGAAGAAGCCGATGAAGGTGATATGCATCTCCGTCGATGACTACGAAATAGCCGTAGCGGAGTTCAGCAACAAGGGCCTAGAAGTTATCTACGCGAAAAGCCTTCCCAGCGTCGATAAATCTTTTTCATGGAGCGAACCGGTTCACGGAGAGGTATTCGACGAAGCGATTAAAGCCGTGAAGAACCGCTTGCTCTTGGATAAGGACGCGTTGGTCGCGGTCTTCGGGCCGAAAATATTCGTTGAGAGGTTTATGAGCTATTTGAGGAAGTCGGATAAATCTCTCTTTGAAAAGGTGAAAGCTTCTTGCAGCACTTCTATCGGAGGCGAGGCGGGGCTCAGAGAGGTTTTGAGGATGAAAGATGTCCCGGAATTCATTCAGGTTCTCAAGCCGTTTAGGGATGCGGTTGAAACGGAGAGATTCGTCGAGGCCATGTCGAGGAATCCCGAGAAAGTGGCCATCGGCATAGACGAGGTATTAGACGCGTGGGAGATGGGCGCGGTCGAAAAAGTTCTCATCTCCGAAGGTTATCTATGGGGCAATCTTGAGGATGAGCGATTGGAGAGGCTTCTGAAGGCCGCTGAGCGGGGAAAGCTGAACTTGCAAGTGATCTTGGATGGATTGGAGTCATCTGAGAAAATTTCGAGATTGGGGGGCGCTGTCGCTATCTTGAGATATCCGGTTCCCTTGAAAAAAATTAGAAAGGCTAAAGGTGATTGAAGGTGAATATTTTTACGTTGTCGGAGGGCTTCGAGATATCCCCGATTCTGACGCCGATCAAATAGACATCTTCCTCTTTCTCCGAAAGCATGTCAACGAGCCTCTGAGTAACTATTCCATCGAAGACCACGTATTTCACGGAGTCCTTGAGCGACTGAAGCTCTTGGGCCAGCTCGCTCACAGGAGTTCGCTTCAACTCGTTCAGTTTTTCGTCTAAAATCACGGCCATTAGTTTTCCTTCAACTTCGTTCACGTATTTCTTTAATTCTTCGGGGAAAGCTGCTTCCTGCACCTTCGGCATCCTCAGATGCCTTAAGGCTTCTTCGTAGGGTACCGCGTGGTGAAGGGCGTCGACGAGTTCTTTTCCGGTGAGCTGCTCAACTTCTTTGCCGTAGGGAGCGCGGGCCACTAGGTTTATCTTTACTTTCGCATTTTTGAGCTCGTTCAAGATCATGTCTCCTCCCCTGTCTCCGTCGAGGAATGCTATCACCTTCTTCTTCTTGGCCGCGAGGGACTTCACCGACTCCGGGATCTTTATTCCCTCGACCGCGATCACGTTTGTATATCCATGCTTTAGGAGGTTTATCACGTCGGCTCTTCCCTCGACTATTATCAATTCATCGCTCTTATCGACGTCGGGGCCGGCCGGGATCTTTTCGGGGCCGCGTTCGACGACTTTAGCTCTTAGAAGGGCTTCTTCGAGCTCTTTCAGGATTTCATCTTCTTCCGGAACCTTGCTTTTCTCCCATTGATATAGGATCGCTCTGGCCCGGTCAATTATTTTCTTTCTTTTTTCGGTTCTGATGTCGTGGATTTTTTCTATTTTCACGGTCGCGTTGTATGGCCCTATTCTGTCGACGCTTTCTATCATCGCCGCGATCAGAGCCGTGGAGTATTTGTCTAGGGCGGATGGAACCGTGAGCTTTCCATAGGTCTTTTTTCCTTGGACGTTTACCGAGATCTCGATCCTACCTATTCTCCCGCTTTTCTGGAGTTCTCTTAGGTCGAGTTCGCTGCTGAAGAGTCCCTCTGTCTGCCCGAAGACCGCGCCAATTATATCGTTCCGGTCAACTACTCCGTTTACCTCGACTCTTGCCTCAATCAAATATTTTATCGAAGGTGGTCCAGCGCTCAAAACATGTGCCTCCCATAAACGCCAAGTTCGCCATGATTCAATTCATAGTCTCCTGCAAACTCTATTTAAGTTTGACAAACCGGGAAAAAATGGAGAATGTGAGCTGGAGGCAGAGCGTCTTCAGCCTAGATCCATGACGGGGTCTATCGACGGCGGGACTCTGCGCTCTACCTTGAGCATGGAGCCGACGCAAGGCTTTATCTCGACTATGAATACGTCGTTTGGCTGCAGCTGCACCTTGTCAATTCCTCCGTAGATGTTGTCTAGGTGGATCACTACCTTCCAGATCTCGCCGAACTCCAGCAATGCGTCTCCGTCTCCCCTGACCTCCGTCACGGTCACTTGGTTCGTGTTCGGATCCGTGGTTCTCAGCAGCCGATCGATGTGCGTGTATGGGTCGAGATAGGAGATCGTGAGGGTGTCGTTGCTCAAGTCCACCGGCCTCTTCCCGACGGCTGTCTTGATGTAGATCGTCACGTTCTTGACGTAGTAGGTGTTTCCTGACTGGGCTCCGCTGGCGATCACCGATCCAGCGGGCTCAATGCTCGATGTGGCCTCTTCTAAGCCGGCTTTCAGGACTTCTCCGCTTTTTCTGGGCTATGGATCGCCGCATCATCTTCAATATCATTGAAATAATACTCTCTAATAAATTTTGTCTTACTCAGATCTTATCAAAAAACTATTTAATCCTCAAGATAGGTCTTATTTTAGGTGTATTTGGGATGTATAATGGCGATATCCAAGATCACGAGAGCGTGCTCCTCGAAAATTTCGGCGATCTATCCTGTTTTCTGTCCATGTTTTGGGATCTCAGCAGGTATTTCGGAGACGCCGTCTGCGGGGTCATGGCCTACTCGGTCGGAAGGATTCTCGGCGAGAGGCTGTATAAGCTCGCTGTAAAAGCGGGCGTAGAGGATCTCCGCTCGGCCAATGATTTCTTGGTTCACGCGGTCAAGGCCTTGAAGCTCGCGAAGGACGCGGCGGTTTTCATGTCGCGGTCGGAAGATGGCGCTTTGGAGCTGTTTTTCAGGGTGTCGAGCTCCGCTCAAGTATGCGGGAAAAATAGCAGGCCGTTTTTCTTCATCATCCGCGGCGTCCTCTTCCAATTTTACACGCTACTTACGTCCAAGATGATAACGATTGCCTCGCTCGATCTCTCGGATATGCTCAACGATTGTTATGAATACGTGGTCAAGCTTTCACAATCTTCGCCTCAACCTCGCTTCGGAAAAGAGGTGACGCATGATGGGGGATGAATATGGGTCTCTTCGAAAGAAGTTTGAGGAATTAGAAGAAGAAGTTAAGAAGCTTAAGGAGCCGCTCGAGACCACCTTGATGGACGTCAGGGAGCTCATTTCCAATCTAGAAAATCCATTCAACTACGCGACGAGCATGCTCAGCATCAGCGAATCGAAGAAGCCAGCTGAAGACGCCACCGAGAAACCCGTTACGC
>JAGHCZ010000140.1 GCA_021160205.1 Nitrososphaerota archaeon
AAGTATAGGAGACCTCCTCTAACAAATAGATGCGTGAACTGCGGAGGAGAAATAGCTCAAACGGTTTTCAGAGGAGCCGTGGAAAAATACGTAAAACTCGTAGAGGACGTCCTCTTGAGAAACGTCAAAGACGAATATCTTAGGGAAAGAGTTCTCATAGCGATCGATAGCATTAGATCAATATTTGAAGAAGAAAAAGCCTTGAAGGAACAAGCTTCCCTAGAGGAGTTCTTCTAGATTTAAGCTGTTCTCGAGCTGAGCCTGATGCTTCTGAGCCTAATCGAAGGCCCTCCGAACCAAACGGGGATTCCTTGCATCGGATCGCCCTTGCCGCAATATCCAGCGGAGAACTCTAAATCCTTTCCAACGGCATCTATCGACGAGAAAAAGCTTTTCGTGGTCAGCTCTAGGACCGGCTCCCTGACCGGTTCCCGGATCTCGCCGCCGACTATTCTATACGCCTCCACGCCCACGTATCTCTGATTCCACCTCACATCGTCGATATTCCATTCTTGATAACTTTTGATGTAGACCCCGTCTTTAACCTCTTCGATCAGCTCCTCGAGAGAGTAGTCGCCGGGCTTCATGTAGGTGTTCGCCATCCGGATTATCGGTTCGCGGTCGTATCCAGCGGATCTCGCGGCTCCGTTGCTCTTCACGCCAAATATGGCGGCGGTTTCCCTGTTGTGTAGCAGCTCTTTTATGACTCCGTTTTCGATTAGCTTCCGCTCTCTCCCGGCCACGCCTTCATCGTCATATGGGTTATAGCCGAAGGATCTCGGAATCGTTGAGTCGTCCACCACGGTCACGACATCCGATCCTATTCTAGTTCCGAGAAGCTCAGGCTTGATATAGCTCTCACCTCCCTGAGCGGCCTCTCTGCCCAAGACCCTATCAGCCTCTCCTGGATGTCCCGCTGATTCGTGACAAGCTATGCCAACTATCTCCGGGCCCAGAACCACGTCTACGGCTTCCTTCGGAGGCGTCGCCCCCCTCAAGAGCACTGAAGAAACTGCCTCGACCTCCCTTGAAATCCTCTCCACTAAATTCCAAGACTCAATCGCCTCCCATCCCCTCGATTCTCCGAGATGCTCGAACCTTTGAATAATTCCTCGTTGAGGAGAATGCAGAGTTAAAAAGTACTCGAACATCACGCGTGGAATCTTCATGTAGATGTCGGCGCCGTCGCTTGTGAGCAAGCGCTTCTCAACATCCCACCTCAAGAACTCGAGCAACCTCGTCGGGACCTTAACGGCCATTTTTCTCCCGATCTCGCAGGCCGCTTCATCCATCTCTTTCAAAAACTCTATCTTCGCATCTGGGTCAACCGCTTCAAACCTTATCCTAGGCTTAACCTCGATCTTAGCCCTAGAGAGGTCTTCCTCGCTTAGCTTGATTGATTTCTTTCTGAGGCGTGTCGAGGCCTTCGCGATCGAGATCGCCGACTTCACGATATTTTTGATGGAATCCCTCTTTAAACTGCTTGTCGACGCGAAGCCCAAGCACCCGTCCACCAGCACTCTCACGCAAACGCCTTACTCAGCCGATTTAGCTGATATCTCGGGAACCCCATTCTTCAAGATTATGCTTTCACTAACATCTCTTTGATACCTCGCTTCAGCGTATCTTGCGCCAAGCTTCAGCGCGTAATCCAAAGCAAACCTTAATGCGTCCTCGGCCATTTCACCTCCTAAAACAAACTGAATTTAATTAAAATGTATTGTAGCGATAGCGGTTCAGAAGTTTTATATAGAGCATGGCGAAATCAATCGTCGTGATCTTGCATGAGTGACGAGAAGCTTGCCCGTAAAGCCCTAGAAATCGGAAACGGAATCCTTCGGCTTGCTCCAACTTGGGTGCCGAGGCCGCCCAGCAGAGGAGATCCTGGCAAAAGGCTTAAGCTCGCTCCGCAAGATCTCTATATTCTCGGAATGAAGAGAGGAGCTATCTGCGAGAGGTGGATCGCTTCAACGACCAGAGCGGATAATCCGGGAGCGCCGGAAGACGAAGGATTAAGCTACGTGTTCTTCGAAGAAAGCGGGGAGATAAAAAGAATTTTGCTCAAAACCGCTATTGAGATCCTCGGAGATGAATACCTCGGAAAAAGCGTGATGAGAAAATACGGCGGACTAAAAGCATACACAAAGTTCTTCGATTACGCCGGGCCGCTTCCATTCCACATCCACCAAAAAGACGAGCAACTCAAAGAACTCGGAAAAGAAGGGAAGCCTGAAGCCTATTACTTCCCACCTCAACTGAACTCCTATGAAGGAAGATTCCCGTACACGTTCTTCGGGCTGGATCCATCAACCACAAGACAGGACATAATCGAATGCTTAAAGAGATGGGATCAAGGAGATAACGGAATATTGGATCTATCTAGGGCATATAGGATAAGGCCGGGGACCAGCTGGATCGTTCAAGCAGGGATACTCCACGCACCGGGATCACTTCTGACCTATGAGCCGCAGAAATCATCCGACGTGTTCGCGATGTTCCAGTCGGTCGTCGAAGGCAGGGAGATACCTTGGGATCTGGTGGTGAAGGACGTTCCAGATCGACATAAAAACGACTTAGATTACCTAGTAGACCTAATAGATTGGGAAGTCAACATAGATCCGGACTTCAAGAAACATCATTTCCTAAAACACGTTCCTGTCAAAGACCCCGAAGAAATGAAGAAAGAAGGGTACTTCGAGAAATGGATAGTCTACGGAACGGACGACTTCAGCGCGAAGGAATTAATCGTTTATCCCGGGAAGACCGCCGTGATAAAAGACGAGCTGGCGTATGGAATGATACTCGTTCAAGGAAGGGGAGAAGTAGGGACTTATGAAGCAGAGACCCCTACGATGATAAGGTACGGAGAGCTGACGCGAGACGAGTTCTTCGTAACGATCGAAGCGGCGAAAGAGGGAGTTAAGATAACGAACACGGGGAACGAGAACCTAGTGATACTCAAAAACTTCGGCCCGGGAAACCCCGAAGCCCCGAAACTTACAGCAACCTAA
>JAGHCZ010000028.1 GCA_021160205.1 Nitrososphaerota archaeon
AAACATTCAACGTCAAGATAGAAGACCTCTTCGAGTATGAAGAATCCGAGGAGAATGAATAATAAACTCTTTCTATGAAGAAAAGGGGGCAAAAAGAATCCAGAAAGCTCTTTTCTAGCATAGAGGTTAGGGTTTATTCTCGGTTCGCTTAACGCCTGTTTGCAGATAATAGTCTAATCCTTGGATTAGAGCGCTTAGGCTCGCCTCGATTATGTTCGTCGAAGTAGCGGTCGTCATCCAAGTCCTCTCGCCATCTGTGAACTTTATGAAGACTCTAACAATCGACGCGGTATCTCTGGCTGCTTCGGGTAGAATTACTCGATAATCTATTAACCTAACTTTTCTGATTTCTGGATAATCTTGCTCTAAAGCCTTTCTCAAGGCTACATCTACCGCGTGAACTGGGCCCACTCCCTCCCCTCCCTCAACTCTCAACTTTTCCCCGACCTTAACTTTGATCAAGCCATAGGTTTTGGGATCCCCTGCTTTTCCTCCGGCTATCGAAGTCCATTCAATTACTTCGAATTTTCGCTTATACTTGTTGAAGCGTTTGAGGATCAGTAGGGATATAGTGGCCGTGGCATCGTCGAGGCTTACCTCTCTCAATCCCATGGCCTTGATCTCATTGAGGAGGTTCGAGATCTCCTTCGATTCTTTGCTTAGCTTTATGCCAAGTTCTTCGCTTATCCTAGTTATCAGCGCGGATCTCCCACTTAGATCTGAAACTGTTAAGAGCCTTCTATTTCCGACGAGATTCGGATTTATGTGCTCGTATGCTTTTCTGCACTTGGAGATAGCGTCTATGTGGAGGCCGGCTTTATGGGCGAAAGCATATTCTCCGACGTATGGTTGATACGGGTTTCTCGGAATTCCTGACAGTTCATAAACTAGCTTTGAAAGCCTTGTCAATCTCCTGAGCCCTCTGTTATTCTTGAGGGTCTTCACTCCTAACTTGAGTTCAAGGTTCGGCACTACTTGACACAAGTCGGCGTTTCCAGCCCTCTCCCCTATTCCATTAACGGTTACTTGGACGTGTGCTGCGCCCGATGAGACAGCCATCAGCGTGTTTGCCACTGCGTTTCCGGAATCGTTGTGCATATGGACTCCCAGGGGCTTTTCCACGGCTTTTCCAACCTTTTCAACGATTTTAGCTACTTGATGCGGCAGACAGCCTCCATTAGTATCCGCCAGCACAAGGGTTCTAGCTCCAGCTTCCTCGGCTGTTTTTAATACTTGAAGCGCGTATTCGGCATCTTCTCTATATCCATCGAAGAAATGCTCCGCGTCGAAGATCACCTCTATTCCGTGGCCGCGGAGATACTCTATGCTTTCAGCAATTATCAAGAGATTATCTTCTAGGGATGTCTTGAGAATCTCCTTGACGTGGAGGCTCCAGCTCTTCCCGACCACAACCGCTAGATTTAACCCCGAGTCGATGACGGCGTTCAAATTCTCGTCAAGAGAAGGAGGCCTATCCTTTCTCCTCGTCATCGTGAAGACCGCTACCTCTGAGTTCTCGAAGTCTAGCTCGGCTAAAGTCCTCAAGAATTCGGCGTCCTTAAGGCTCGCAGCCGGCCACCCGGCCTCTATAATATGCACCCCTATGGAGTCTAGTTCTCTGGCTATCCTGATCCTAGCGTCGAGCGTGAAATTCACTCCGCGGCACTGCTGGCCTTCTCTGAGAGTCGCGTCTAAGATTTCCACTTCTCTAGGTGATAATTTTTGAACCACCTACCATGCCTTCCTCCGCCTCCAGGCTCGAAACTTGCCTTTCGTAGAGCTTCATGGGTTTATAAACTCTACGGAGCGCTCAGATATAGTCCTCTAACCGAGTATAACCCCGATTCTCGGAAACTGGAGACTCCTCGCTTAAAACCAGCTTTCCGTAAACTCCATCGTAGCCTGGAATTATCCTGAGATCCCCGCTTCTCATTCTTGAGATCACTTTCGCGACCTCGGGGTTCGATTCCCTCGCCAACGCATTGATGTCTACATCTAACAGCACTTTGAATTCGCAGCCGAATGCTTTGATCAGTTTTTCGTACTCTCCCCAGATCTTTTTAGAGTTTAGGCGCGTCTCCGATTCGATGTTAAGTCCGAGGCTGAGGGCGATTAGCTCTTGAAGCGGCAAGAGATGGATGAATCCCCGCGCATTCTCGGGCTTATAGCTTCTCGGCAGATCAGCGAGCTCCTCCACCCTATCGTCGACCCCCTTCGTCAAAGTTCTACCGCAGACCGGGCACCTATAGCCCAGTTTCTTGGCTTCCTCGGGCGGAATCGGGCCGATCCCACATTTCCTGTGACCTGACCAGTGATATTTCCCATAGGCAGGCGGCACCTCGATCGTCATTTCAACCCTATTTCGCGCATCGCCCCCGATTATCGCTTCATAGAGGTTTTTGTAGGTGATGGACTCCAGCTCGAAGATCACGGCTTCTCTACCTAATCGATAGGGGTAGGGACTGTGGGAATCAGAGAAGCTGAGAATCGTGTATCTGTTCAGCCAGCTAACCCTCCAATTCATCGCCGGATCGCTGCTGAGACCGGTCTCAATCGCGTGAATATGCTTTACTTGATCCTCATAGCATTCTTCCATGCGGTTAACTCCGCTCCTCGCGCCGAAGATGCTCCACCAAGGAGTCCAGATGTGAGCTGGGAAGACGATGTTTCTCCGCTCTAGGCTCATGACTATTTCCACGAGCTCGGCCGGATGCATGCTTAAAACCGGTCTACCATCGGCGGATATATCTCCGAATTTCCGGAGCTCGTTAGAAAGCTGCTCGGCGACCTCTAGGCTCGGCATGAGAATTACGTGGTGGATTCTCCTAGCTTTATTCATGTATTGATGAACTGTGGCGACCTCGACTTGAACAACGAAATATATTTCCTGGCCTGTTTTCGGCTTATACAATTCGCCTTCAGCGGGCTCCAGATCCCTCCTTAACTCTTGAAGCCACTGAGGGTGAAGGGCATCCCCCGTTCCCAATAAGTTTAATCCCTTAATTCCCGCGAAAAACGTCAGCTCGGGTATATTCATGCGCTGCGAGGTGGCTCCTGAGTACTTGCTATGGATGTGGAGATCGGCGAAAATTCTCAACGATCTTTTCCTCCGATTTCAGATTTCCCAATGCCACCTAACTACTTCCGAAACCTTATACGGCGCCTTTGAGATCTTCGCGGGATCTATGTTCCTCCACTCGACTATTTTTTCTTCAAGTCTTTTCTCAACTACCTCGAACCCGCTCGAAGTAAGTCTGAACTCTATCTCAGCCGCCGCCGATTCTACTTCTTTTTGATCACGTACCCGTCTTATGGCCTTCGGTGTTATTGCTCCGAACAGGAACTCTATTTCAATTAAGGAGTCTCCTAGTTTTTTGAAATTTATTGACGATGGAAGGTGCTTTTCCTCGATCTCTTTCACGATTCCCTGCAGCTCCTCAAAGCGACCTTTTCCCAACTTGATCTTGAAAAAGGCGGCTGGAACTTTTTCGTGGACGACGAAATACCCTAAATAAACTTGAAGTGCGCCTTCGAACTCCGGATTCTTCCGTGAAAGGCCGTAGATTAAGAGCTCTTGACCCTCTCTTAGGAGAAATCTCTGACCGAGCTCGGCCGGAATTGTAATCACCAGGCTGTTCCCGCTTCTCCTTATCGCGCCCCTAAAAGTGACCATATCCTCAGTCCAACTCATATTACCTCGATCCTCTCCGAATTATATTTCGAATATACGTTTATTTAAGCAGAGCGGCCACCCATGGAGAGGCAAGTCTTTAAAGGCGCTAGTCTCAAAAAGTGACTTGAGGGATCGGGGCGGTTGCTGCTCACGGCGATTCAAGAGAGATCGGAGGACGACTTAGTCTGGCTGTTGAGATATAAAACTAGGCGGAGAATACTTCTGGCCATAGGAGACGCAGGGAAGATAAGCGCGACGGCGTTGCGCGACAGCCTGAAGATAAGCACCGGCTCGCTCTATTACAATCTTAGGCAGTTAAGGGGATTCGTGACCCAAGACAGGGATAGGAACTACGTATTAACTGAGAACGGGGTAAGAGCCTATAAGGCGTTGAAAGAGAAGGGAACTATTTCAGCGGCGGATCTGATGGAACCTAAGAAACCCAGTAGGGCAACCGAAATTCTAAACGCTATTTTCTTCCCGCTTTGGCTATACACCCCGCTGTACGAGCAGAAAGCGGTCACCTTCATTTTACCGGCTCTAGGCTTTGCTCTCTCAAGCGTTCTACTCATTTACACTCGTCAAGTTCCAATTCTTCTTCATTTTTATCCGGTTCACCCTAACCCATTTTTAATAGCGGGTCATCTCCTCT
>JAGHCZ010000153.1 GCA_021160205.1 Nitrososphaerota archaeon
AAGCACTTTCTCGCAGAACTCGTGTTGCCCATAGTAGGTGGATGGCTGAGCATTCCCATAGAGGAGGAGGAGGGGCCGCGGCCTTTCAATTAAATAAATATCGGCAAAATATGGAAGCAATTTGCCGTTTTTAACGTAGCCCATGGAGGGAAAGAACGGCGAATAAAGTCTACAAATCTTCTTTCCCTTCAGCTTATTGAATAAGTATGCTACGGCTACCTTAGCCACGAAGCCGACCCCCGGAAGACCCTCAATCAATATAGCGCCCGGAGCCCTAAGGTCTTCGCAGCCTGGCTCGAAGATCGCCTCGGTTTCCACGGCTATTCCCTCCTTGATGGAGACGAAACCATATTTAAGCTATTTAGTTTTTCTGAGAAAAATCGGCGGTCAAGCTTCTTCGACGAACAGTTTTACTGCTTTCTGGGCCACGACATCGTATAATCCTTTATCAGTTATTTTCGCAGCCGGAATGACCGGGAGCGCGAGGAAGAAGATCGGAGGAGCATAGGGATGATCTCTTAGCCCTACATCTCTAAATGCTCTTCTGACAGCTTCAAATTTCTCAGCAACTCTTTCAAGCGGTTCTTCAGACATCAGCCCCGCGATCGGAAGCTCTACCGAAGCGATTATGTCTCCATTTTTCGCGACCGCTATGCCGCCCTGCGCCTCGACAACGTAGTTCGCGGCCACCGACATATCTTTGGGGTTTCTCCCCATTACGATTAGGTTATGTGAATCATGCGCCACCGTCGAGGCGACTGCGCCGGCAGTCATCCCCGAATTCTTCACGAACCCCTTGGCGATTTCACCCGTTTTTCCATGCCTTTCGATCACGGCTATTAAAGCCAGCTCACCTGGATCAACGTATCCATCTACTACCCTGAGCTCTTCGATCGAAAACCTCGTCAATACGTTTTGGAGGAATTTTTCTCCGCTCCTAGATTCGCCGCCGAGAGCTGAGAGCTCTATGACCCTGGCTTTGACCTTCTCGGCTCGGATTGGAGCTTTAATTTTGAAATCTTCCTCCTTGAGCTTTTTCACTTTCACGGTTTTCTTGGCGTCCTCTGGGAAAGCGTATTCCGGCATCTTCGAAACGAGCCTTCCGTCGATAGCGGCTAAAACACCGTTCGCGAAGACACATTTGACGTCGAATTTTTTCAAGTCATTCAGTAGAACCACATCTGCGAGCTTTCCAGGAGAGAGAACGCCTCGATCATGTAGCCTGAGATGAAGCGCTGGGTGGATGGTCGCTGCCCGAATAGCGTCTATTGGATCTAATCCCGCTTCGATAAAGCTTCTAATCACGTTGTCGAGGTGCCCGTCGCGCCTCAAGTTATCGGGAAGCACGTCATCGGTCACGAAGAGATATCCGGAGGGATTTGGAAGAGACTTAAGCCCTCTAACGAATTCTTCAACGTCTAGGAGGTATGGAGCCCTGAGCTTTACGAGCATCCCGAGCCTAAGCTTTTCTAAGGCTTCTTCAAAGCGCATGTTTTCGTGATCTGCTTCCATTCCCGCAGCGATGTACGCGTTTAGGTCGAGGCCGCTTAGAAAAACGTGTCCATCGATTACGACGTTTCGTCTTTTCCCGATTTTAATTATTTCTATTATTCTTGGATCCAAGTTAAGAACTCCGGAAAAATCCATAACTTCCGCTAACCCTATTACTCGCTCCCATCCGAGCATTTCCTCCACATCTCTTGCGGTTATCTCCGCTCCAGCGGTTTCCCTACCTGGAAGAGATGGAACGCAAGTCGGTGCTAAAACGTAGATCTTCAAGGGGAGACCTCGGCTTCCGTCAAGCATATATTTCACGCCCCGCTTTCCAAGGACGTTCGCTATTTCATGCGGATCAATCGCCGCCGTCGTCACTCCCTTGGGCAATACGGCCTCGGCGAACCTCGAAGGAGTGATCATGCTGCTCTCGATGTGCAGGTGACTATCAATTAATCCTGGAATCGCGTATAATCCTCTTCCATAGAAGATTTCAGAAGCCTTAAGGTCTTGAGATTTATCCGAGGTTATATAGGCTATTCTGTCTCCTAGAATCCCGATCGATGCCTCATAAACTTCTCCGGTGAAGAGATTGACGTAGTTCACGTCTCTGATCAATAGATCTACTGGAACTTGACCTCTTGCGGCCCTGATCAAGTCTTCTAATTCAGGAGCCTTTCCCATCCGGATCACCACGTATAGGGGTGAGAGCCTGAACCCTCAGCAGACGCGGCTTTAATATTTTTTTCACGCTATAATGCTTTGCTCGGTAAAGATATCATGAGCGCTTCTTTATCGCTGCAATATTTCATGAATATCTCGGCTATTTTCGTCGCTCCAGATATAAGCCTCGTATAAACTTCCTCTGCGTTTAATCCCACCATTCTGCATTTTCCTTCATCTAAAGCGTGTGGAGCGCGGATCCAAGCTGTAAGTAATCCGTTGATCTTGCCTAGTCTAAGCTGTGGAAGCCCGAGGATCATGGCCTCGATTGATGGGACAAAAGCATAGCCCTCTGCTCTCTGCTGGGGACTTAATCCAAGCGAACTAACTTCCTTCACGATTTCCTCACATATCTTATCGATGTCTAGGAGATCTATCTCAAGTGCGAGGCGGACCATTCCGAGATTCTTTCTTAGATCTTCCATACATCGCTTACATTCAAACAACTAGATATACTTATATGCCGTCGCCAAGCTATAGATATACAGGCGGCAGGACCCCCGGGCAGTATAGACAG
>JAGHCZ010000152.1 GCA_021160205.1 Nitrososphaerota archaeon
GCGCCTATGCATTCCGAAAAAAGCCTCAGGAGTTTACGAAAGAAGAGATAGATTATTTGCAGGAATTCAAGCGAACTAGGTATGGTCAGAAACCGGAGAAGTAGCAGCTTCCAAACAAATTATTATTTTCTTTTTCCAAAAGTTGGTGATTGATGTTAAGGGATGTCTGAGGTCGGCGTCCTAGAGTTCTCCCTGCTTCCGACATCCACTCGCTCCGGAAGCTCTGGGAACTGCTTGCTCATCCTTTGAGCGGCTATCTCAGCGGCTTCCTCTAGGATTCTTCGCGCTTCGCTGTCCGCTACCATCACTGTGGTCGTTGCCCCGGTAAAGCTTCCGGCTTCTACTATGACGCTCTCAAGCATCTCGTCGATTACTCCTAGGTTATGGGCTACTTCTGGGACTATTCCCGTTAGCTCGCTTTGAATCTGCTTGACTATCTTCGTGGCCGGTCCTAAAACGTTCATCACGTCGCCGAAGTCCTTTATGGTCTCGAGCCTCAGGATGACCTTTTCGAGAGAGATTTGGCTCTTCAAAATAGTCCTGCTCATTTTCCTCAGCTGCGCTATCTCATTCGCGTAAATCGTGGCTCGATCTCGATCGAGCTCCTGCTCTGCGCCAACGCACGCCTCGAATAACTCCCTATCTCTGGCTAAAAGCCTTTGATAAGTTCTCTTCAGTTTTTCGGCCTGCACCCTGAGCTGGATCAGTATGTTGTTTATTCTCGGACTTAGAACGTAGGTCCTCGGCTGCGGTTCCTCGGCTTTCTCCTGCCTGAAGGGAAGTCTAAACTTCATTACACCCACTCGCCTGCTTCCACTCTCATTCTTCATATTTAGGGCTTTAGTACGGCGTCTCCAAAAGATAAGACAGAGATAATTTCGCTAGATCAACCACGAGAATTTCACCGGCCGACCTCGAATTCGAGACCCTAAGAACGGCGTGGAGGCCTAACCGCAGAAAAGTGGTGACCGCTTTTCCGACCAAAAATTTGGAGAAATTATTTTTACGGTCGTCACGCATCTGCCGCGAGCCTATAGCATTCCTCTAAGCTTTCATGCAGCTTTTTGTACAGCCTGTAGTACTTTTCATAGAGCTTCGTATTTTCAGGGTTCGGCTTAACCGAGGTATCCACCTTCACCCACTCGTTTATGGTTTCGTACTTGAGATAGCCTGTTCCAACCCCCGCAAGCAAGGCGTCTCCAAGCGGCGCGCCAGGAGCCCCGCCGACGTAGTAGAGCTCGAGCCCCGTTACATCCGCCATGATTTGCCTCCAGATCGGAGATTTCGCCCCGCCGTCTACGAGTATCGTCCTTTTTATCGGGATCCCGGCCTCCCTCGCGACCTCTATGCTGTGTTTGAGGGCGTATGCTACGGATTCGAGGAACGCTCGATAAATGTGCGCCTTCGTGTGGGAGATCGTCAACCCGAAGAGACAACTCCTCATATCCATGCTCCAGAAAGGCGCCCGCTCACCCACCATCATATGCGGTGTGAATATTAATCCCTCTGCCCCGGGCTTGATTTTCTCAGCCATTTTATCTAGGAGCATGTAGGCTGAGATTCCGGAGCGCTCGGCCACCAGCTTTTCGTGCTGTGAAAGCATGTCCCTAAACCATCTGACAACGGCTCCGGCGGTCGCTATTCCGGAGTGGGAGTAAGTTTTCTGGAGGTCGTAGGCCACGTGCGGCAGGCTTACGATCTTTTTAGATAACCTGAGCTCGTCTTGGATCACTCCATTACACATGGAGGTCCCGATCATCGAAGTGAGATCGCCGTCGTTCAACGCGGTCACGCTTAAAGCAGATACGGGGGCGTCGATTCCCCCAGCGACCACGGCGGTTCCTTTCCTTAACCCCGTGGCCTTTGCCCCTTCATCCGTTATCTCTCCCACGACATCCTTCGAGCAGTGGATTTTCTCCGGGAAAAACGTTCTCGGTATTCCGAGAGCCTCCATCAATTCTTCGCACCACGCTCTCTTATGGATGTCGTAGATTCCCCCTATGTTTCCCGCGCTTGAGTGATCTATGCAGGAAACTCCCGTAAGCTTGTAAACGACGTATCCGTAGATGGTCATTAGTTGGTGAATTCTTTCCCAATTCTTGGGCTCATGCTTCCTTATCCAAAGGATCTTCGGAAAACCGTAGTATGGGTCGACTACGTTCCCCGTTTTCTCGAAGATCTCATCCTCTCCAATTTCCTTTCTAATATACTCTGTTTCTTCAATCGCCCGCCTATCCATCCAGATTATCGCGGGTCTGATCGGCTTAAACTCCCTATCAACCGGAACGCCTGATCCGGAGAAGAGCCCGCTTATCGATAAGCCCGCGATGTCCTCGGGATTAGCTCCTGATGTTTTCAAAACTCTTTTCACGCTTTCGACGTAGGCGTTCCACCACACGTCAGGCCATTGCTCGGCCCAGCCGGGATTCGGTATCAAGATATCGGTTTCGATGAAAGAGCTCGCGACGATCTTTCCGGAGGAATCGACTAGGCAGCTCTTCGTCCCAAACGTCCCGATATCCGTTCCAAGGAATAAAGGCGCATCCATTTCTTCTCGCCTAATAAGGGTCGTTAAAACGTATAAAAATTGAATCCCGAATCTTCTATGGAACCTCGCCGCGCGTGTTGTTCAGCGTCGGAGATTTGGATCGGTTTCTAGATCCCCCAATATTTCTTCGCGACCTCTATGTCTTCCGGCGGGATTTCCTGAGGCTCCTTGCCGAGGGAATAGCAGACATATTCTATCGTAGCAATAGCCTCAAGCAGTTCGACTATCGCCTCGGCTTCAAGAAGATTTGTTCCGAGCCCGAGTACGCCGTGGTTGCCTAGGATTATCGCTCTTGCCCCCTTCGAGGCCGCTTGGCTCACGGCGTTCGCGAGGTCCGTTGTCCCGGGGAACTTGAATGGAATCTTTTCTATCCTCCTTAACAATAGAACCGCTTCGTCGGTTATCGTGGTTTTCAGGTCTCTCCCCGCGAGGATTACCCCCAGCACCATGGGATTGTGCGCGTGAACAACAGCGTTCACGTCTGGCCTGGTCTTGTACACGGCGGCGTGCATGGGCCACTCTATCGATGGCTTGAAGAATCCCTCCACTATTTCTCCTTCCATGTTGAGCTTTACGAGGTCGTCCACTTTCAACGCTCCCTTAAACACCTGGCTTGGAGTTATCCAGAACTCGTTCGCCTCCGGCAATCTCGCGCTTATATTTCCTCCGAGAGCCGTAATCAGCCCCCTATCGTAAAGCGCCTTCGAAACCCTGATTATCTCCTCTTTTATCTCATCTTCCGAGAAAAGAGACTCCACGCCAATTTCACCATTGAAAAAACAACGTTCGCAAATAATAACTTATTTATGCCCTCGCCGCTGCTCTAAAACTTCAGCCAGATCGCGGAGAGCATATTCAAGGCTTAGCCGAGAAGAGATTATATTCGCGGATATAATAGGTTAAATGGGCTTCCTTGCGGGTCGAAAGATCTTCCGCCGTAATCTATGCGAAAGCGATAAAGCTGAAGAACGCGGAGCTAGCGTTAGCGAAAATCGCGGGGAAACCGATGATAGAATACGTATTGGATGTTCTTCCGGATGAGGTTGAAGATGTGTTGATAGCGGTGGAGAACGGGAAAAACTTGGAAGAATACGAGGAGATAGCGGAGAAATATTTCGCGAGAACAGCTAAGATGAAAAATCTTCGGGGGAAAGTTAGAAATTTCATCGAATTCGCCATTAACTCGGTTGAAGGCGACAAGCTGGTGGTCCTCCCATGCGACGCGCCACTCATCACCAGAGACTTCGCGAGCTTCCTCCTCGAGTGCTCCAAGAAGTTTACCGCTACCCTTCCGAGATCTCCAAGCAGAAAGGCGTTGTATCTGATGGCGTCTTATCGAAGGAAGCCGTTCAAGGAGGCTTTTAACGCTCATCCAGACGAAGATATGGATGATATCGTCAAGATGGTCGGCGGAGTTCTCTATTTATCTAGCAATAGCCTTAGAATCTTTGATGAAAAGCTCGGCATGTTCTTTAGAGTGTCGTCGGTTCAGGATTTGAGGAAAGCCGAGAAAATATTGAAAATGAAGAAGAGAAGAAGCTAGCTGGAAACATGCGAACGAAGCTTGGGAAAATTGAGAGGAAAATCCTCGAAGAAGTCGTATTCAAGAGACTTGGATATAGAAGGAGAGATGTCATAATTCCTCCGAGTTACGGAGAGGACGCATCTGTGATCCGGATAAACGACGAGAAGATCGTAGCTGCTATGGATCCCATAACCGGATCGGGAACGAGGATCGGCTGGCTATCCGTCCACGTGAACGCCAACGATGTCGCCGTCATGGGAGCCGAGCCCAAATGGTTTTCCGCGACTATACTTCTCCCAGAAAGCCGGGTAGAGGACTTGGACTGCATAATGAAGGAGATCCATGAGGCTTGCAGAAAGCTGAAAATAGCCGTCGTAACAGGGCATACGGAAATAGCTCCCAGCATAAGTCAACCCATAATCGTCGGCCACATGATCGGAACCCTCGTCTCGGAGAAGCCGATCACTTCTTCGGGGGCGAGGCCCGGAGATCTTCTCGCGATGTCTAAGACCGCGGGAATAGAGGGAACGGCGATACTTGCATCAGATTTTGAGGGAGAACTTTCCAAGAGAGTTTCGAAGGAGGTCATCGAGAGTGCGAGGGGATTTTACGAAAAGATCAGCGTGTTGAGAGAAGCGTTGAAGCTCGCCGAGAGCAGATGCGTATCCGCTATGCATGACCCTACGGAGGGAGGAATTATAGGCGGAGCATTCGAGATCGCTGAAGCGAGTAAGTGCTCCTTCGTGCTCTACGAGAAGAGAATCCCCGTGGCCGAGGAAACGGCGAGAATCTGTAAAGCCCTAGAATGCGACCCGCTTAAACTCATAGCATCCGGAAGTCTGTTGGCGGCGGTTCCCAAAAGAAAGGCTCGAAGAGCCATAAAAGCCGTTCGCGGGCTCAAAGTAATCGGAGAATTCAGGAGCAAGAAGCTTGGAAACGTCGTGGTCAGGGCGGATGGCTCGGAGGAGAAAATAAGAGACGGCGTATTGGATGAGCTTTGGAGGCTTATCGCTGAACGGGGAGCTTAAGCGGCTAATAATCTTTGGAGATGACGTTCTGCGATTTTCGAAGTGAATAATATATTCTGGTAGATGGATTTCGGGGAGGGAAAACTGTGGCGAAGATCCTGGATTATGTCGGCCTCACCTTCGATGACGTTCTCCTCGTTCCAAAGAGATCTCCCATAAAGTCTAGGAAGGAAGTCGTTACGAGAAGCAGGTTCACGCGGAGAATTTGGCTGAATATTCCGATAGTCTCTGCGGCGATGGATACTGTCACCGAATCTAGGATGGCGATAACAATGGCCAAGGAGGGGGGCATAGGAGTAATACACAGGTTCATGTCTCCGCTCAGGCAGGCGGAGGAAGTGTCGAAGGTGAAGAGAGCTGAGAACATAGTCATCGAAAAACCCTTAACGATAAGGCCGGAGTCCAGCATAGAAGAAGCGAGGGAACTTATGGCCAGGCATGGGATAAGCGGCCTGCTCGTCGTCGACTCCGAGAACAGGTTGATGGGGATCCTCACCCGCAGAGACATCCTCTTCGAGGAAAACGGCCAGAAACTTGTGAGAGACTGCATGACCCCTAAAAGCAGAATGATCGTCGGGGAGCCTGGGATAACTATTGAAGAGGCGAAGGAGATGTTCAGAGAATACAAGATAGAGAAGCTTCCGTTAATCGATAAAGATGGAAAACTCAGAGGATTAATAACGAGCATAGACCTAATCAAGCGTGGAACTCATCCCAACGCATCGAGAGACGCGAAAGGCAGACTCTTGGCCGCCGCCGCTATAGGAGTGAAAGAACAGGAGCTTGAAAGAGCCAAGCGCCTAGTCGAAGCGGACGTTGACGTTTTGGTCGTCGATGTAGCTCATGGACACAGCGAGATGTGCATAAACATGGTGAAGAAGATCAGAAAGCTCTACGGAGATGAAGTGGATATAGTTGCCGGAAACGTCGCCACATCCGAGGGAGTAGAAGACCTGGCCTCCGCCGGAGCCGACGCCGTGAAGATTGGAATAGGGCCTGGCTCGGTTTGCACGACTAGGATAGTCGCAGGTGTGGGGGTTCCGCAGTTAACCGCGATCCTCACTTGCGCGGAGATGGCTGAAAGGATGGATGTTCCGATAATAGCCGATGGAGGAATTAGAGAGAGCGGAGACCTGGTAAAAGCTCTGGCAGCGGGAGCGTCCACGGTCATGATCGGCAGGCTGCTCGCTGGAACAGATGAAAGCCCCGGAACGATCATCATGAGAAACGGCAGGAGATACAAGATTTACAGGGGGATGGCGTCGATGTACGCGATGCTGGGTAGAGAATTCAGGCTCGGGGAAAACGAGGCAGAAGCCCTCCTCGATGCATCAGAATACTCTTATTATGCTGAGGGAGTCGAAGCATACGTGCCGTATACGGGTTCTGCATCGGACGTGATTAAAAGATTAGTCGCGGGACTTAGATCGGGCATGAGCTATCTCGGAGCAAGAACGATAGACGAAATGAGGAAGAACGCGGTCTTCATCAAGATAACTCAGCTAAGCTACAGAGAAAGCATGCCCCACGACGTAGAGGTGATGTGAAGATGCCGGCCACGGTCATTACCGGACTTCAATGGGGAGACGAGGGAAAAGGGAAGATATCATATCTTCTTTGCAGGAATGCGGACTGCGTTGTCAGATTTCAAGGAGGAGCCAACGCGGGTCACACCGTCGTCGTCTCAGGTAAAAAACTGAAGTTCAACATGCTTCCAGCAGGATCCGCCGCGGGAGCTATGCCGTGCATCGCGTCGGGAACCGTAGTTGACCTCGATGAGGTCTTCGAGGAACTCGACTTGCTGAAGTCTACGGGAATCGATGTGAAGTTCATGATAAGCAGGGCCGCGAGCATAGTCTTGGGCTTGCATAAGAAGCTTGACGCGGTAATCGAGGAGCTGAGGGGAGGTAGGGCCGTCGGAACTACTAGGAGGGGAATAGGGCCTACTTACTCGGATAAGGCTCTAAGAGCCGGAATTAGGATCGAAGACCTCTTAGACGAGAAGTCGCTCAAGGACAAGCTTGAGATCTTAAAGAAAGTTCATGGCCTCGAAGTTGAGGACCTAGGAAGGCTCATGGAGTATGGTGAGAAAATTAGGCCGTATGTCGGAGATGTGGGACTATTTGTGAATGATCTTCTAGACGAAGGTAAGAAAGTGGTTTTTGAGGGAGCGCAAGGAACCCTGCTTGACATAGATCATGGAACCTATCCATACGTGACGTCGTCAAACACCATAGCGGGAGCAGCTTGTACCGGATGCGGCGTCGGCCCAACTAGAATAAGCGAGGTCGTTGGAGTAATGAAAGCATATTCAACCAGGGTTGGGGCGGGAGTTTTCCCAACGGAGCTGGGCGGAGAACTTGGAGACAAAATAAGGGAAGCGGGGCAGGAATTCGGAACCACCACCGGTAGACCTCGTAGAGTTGGCTGGCTGGATATGCCGCTGTTAAGGTACGCTGTTAGGATAAGCGACGTCACTTGGATCGCGATGACAAAGCTCGATATCCTCAGCGGATTAGAGAAAATAAAGATATGCGTGGAATACGATGTCGACGGAAAAACCGTGAAGATAGCTCCTCCGGAAGTCAGATTCCTCGAGAGAGCTAAACCCATTTACATGGAAATCAATGGATGGGGAAAAATGTCGGAGGAGAGTTGGAAAAAGGTTTCTGAAAGAGGCTGGGAAGCGCTCCCGGATGAAGCCAAGGCGTACGTCGAAACCGTAGAGAAACTTATCAGAAAGCCGATAAGACTAGTATCAATCGGAGCGGATGTGGGATTGGAGGTAACGAAGTAAATGGATCCACTTGAGGCGATAACGCCCATAGATGGGAGATATCGAGCTAAGCTCGAAGAAATCTCGGCATATTTCTCAGAATATTCCTTGATGAAGGAAAGGTTGACCGTCGAGACGACGTATCTCCGGAAATTTATCGAGGACGTGGAGAGCGAGAAAATCCCGACCTTGCCTCTTAACTGGAAAGAAGTTCTGAACATCATTCCCGAGGAATTCACTGTGGATGAAGCGAAGAAGGTTAAGGAGATCGAGAGAAAAGTTGGACATGACGTCGCCTCTATAATCAGATACCTTAGGGAGAGGCTTCACGAGCTCGAGCTCGGAGACCTAGCGCCTTACGTTCACATGGGATTAACCTCCGATGACGTGAACAACTTGGCGTACTCTCGGCTTCTTTCAAAATTCAATAGAGATGTTCTCCTTCCTAAGCTGATAAAATTGATCGAACAGATCGCGGCGCTGGCGCTTGAACATATAGACTTGGTGATGTTGGCTAGAACCCACGGCGTTCCAGCCGTTCCAACGACCTTCGGGAGATTTTTGGCAAATTATGCCTACAGGCTCGCTAAAATAGCCGATCAGATTTACGTTTTCAGATTCCCGGGAAAGCTTGGAGGAGCGGTTGGCGACCATGCGGCTCTGAAATTCGCTTATCCAGATGTTGATTGGATCAAGTTCAGCAGAAAGCTCGTTGAGTCGCTCGACCTCGAATACGTCCCGGCCTCAACTCAGGTACTTCCGCACGACAAGATTTCGGAATACTTGATGAGAATGTCCTTGCTCGCGTCGATTTTATCAAATCTCTGCAGGGATCTATGGATAATGTCTTCGCTGAAGCTTTTAGTTTTTGGGATAAAAGAGGGGGAAGTTCACTCCTCAACTATGCCGCATAAATCCAACCCCATTCTCCTAGAAAACGCCGAAGGAGCCTTCGATCTCTCATCGAGCACCCTCGCGTACATCGCCAGAAGGCTTCTATCCAGCAGGCTTCAAAGAGATCTCTCGGATTCGATAATTAAGAGATTCTACGGCATGCCTCTCTCCCTGATAA
>JAGHCZ010000026.1 GCA_021160205.1 Nitrososphaerota archaeon
CCTATGCTGGGAGCGGAGAGTATTGCTATGACATCGAATCGTCCAGTTAGCTCATACACTACCTCGACCCCTGGGATATTAGCTACCTTCTCGACGACCTGTTTCGGAGAGGAACCTGGCTCCAGCTGAATGAATGTAACTGCGCTGACTCCATAGCTTCGATCGATCTCGATTGTGAATTTCTTTATTATTCCGCGTTCTTGCAGTAACTTGACCCGCCGCCTAACAGCTCCTTCCGAAAGGCCGACTTTCTTTCCAATATCTATAAAGGACATCCTCCCATCTTTGCGAAGAAGCTCAAGTATCTTCACGTCGATATCGTCCAGTACGTAGCGCTCCGGTTCCATTCCAAGTCAGCCGGGGGTTTAGATGCTAAAAAGGCTTACGAAAGCAGCATTCCACCTGCTTGGAGGAAAGTTTATCTAACTTAAGAAAATCGAATGCGTCATGGAGACAGAGAAAGAGGTCCTAGTCTATATTAATGGAGAATATGTTCCGAAAAGCAGAGCTTCAATCTCCGTATATGATCATGGCTTTCTTTATGGAGACGGCGTCTTCGAGGGAATAAGAGCATATAATGGCGTGGTGTTTAAGCTTAAAGAGCATATAGACAGGCTCTACGATTCTGCTAAAGCCATAATGTTGGAAATACCTCTCAGTAAAGAGGAGATGATTAACGCCGTTTTGGAAACCTTAAGGAAAAACGGTCTCAGAGACGCGTATATAAGGCTTCTAGTAACTAGAGGGGTAGGCGACCTAGGACTTGATCCTAGGAAATGTAGGAAGCCAAATGTCATAATAATCGCCGAACCCATGCTTCCCCTATATGGTAAGGAGTCGAAGATGAAGGGAATTTCGGTAATTATCTCATCCGTTAGGAGAGATAGAGTAGACGCGACGACCCATCAGATAAAATCCATGAATTACTTGAACAGCATCTTGGCGAAGCTGGAGGCGATAGCAGCAGGCGCCGACGATGCGGTAATGCTCGATGAGCGGGGATTTGTATCCGAGACCACGGCCACAAACATCTTCATAGTCAAGAACAAGAAGATCATAACCCCTCCAACCACTACGGGAGCGCTCCCCGGAATAACTAGAAACTTCGTGATCGAACTTGCTAGAAAGCTTGGATACGATGTCGAGGAGAAAGACATTACCCCATTCGAACTCCTCACGGCCGATGAAGTCTTTGTCACCGGAACCGGAGCTGAGATAGTGCCAGTAACCAAGATAGCTGGAAGAGTTATCGGCGACGGGAAGGCGGGTGAGGTAACTATGCGGCTTATAGAAGAATTCGAGAAAGAGAGAAGCAAGCCAGAGAATGGTGTAAAAATCTATCCGGACTGATGTATAGCCTAGCTTTTCGCTAAAATCTTTCTAAATCTTGAGCTTCCAGCAAGATATGCTGCAAGAGCGGAGATCAGAGAAGTATATATTATGACCTGCGTGGCGAGCTGCTCAATGATCCACGAGAAGTCGAGGTTATAGGTTGCTAAAACGCTTGCGAGAACGGCGGCCGCCAAACCTCTACCACATAGAAAAGTCATGGAAAATCTATCAATTCGAGGGAGACTAACGCCAGCACATGCTATGTTCGTGGAGAGAAATCTCGCCAAGAGAAGTGATGCTGTTAACAGCAAGCCCATTAAACATGTAGTTAGACTGGGGACATAGAAGATCATTCCCAAGAATGCGAAGAAGTACGTTCTCATTAAAAATGAGAGCTGAGCGTAAAATTTCTTAGAATACCATCTAAGGGAAGGTAATCTATCTTCAGGCTTCTCCTGCTTAAGTTCCTCGGGCTTACCCTCGGAAACTTTTTGGATAGCCTTTTTCCAAAACGAAAACGTTTCAATGTTTCTTAACGTTATTCCCAGTAAGAATGTTGTTAACGCTCCGCTGCCTCCAGCTTGCTCTGAAGCTGCGTAGATGAGGACTACCAGTCCGAGTATCAGAACGTCGGCGTAAGGTCTTTCCCGAATGCTTAAGAGGAGCTTGCTTATCATGAAGGCTGCAATCACGCCGATTATCGCGCTTATCACCAGCGCTCCAACTACTTCCCTTGAAATCATTTCAGGGCTTATCACGGCTCCTGGAATAACTATCACTCTCAGGAGGAGCATCGCAACAACGATTACGATGCCGTCTGTTAAGACGGATTCTATGCTCAGCATATTTCTCGCGAAAACGCTAATTCTAATCCTCGAAACCATCGGGATTATGACTGCCGAACTCGTCCCGCCAACGATTAATCCCAGTAAGGCGCTTTCAATTGGATTCCAAGAGAAGACCATAGTCAAAGTAATGATCGTGAAAATCGCGGATAACGCGACACTAAGGAAAGCGTACATAATAGCTCTCGGAGCTTCAGAAAAGCTTCTTGACAACGGGAAGTTTATGCCGCTCTCGAATAAGACTATCGCCAGCGTTAGGGCGGCGAAATATGGTGCAAGAGACATCAATGGCTCTCTCGGAAGAATCTGTAGAATGGGCCCGAATAATGCTCCGAGAAAAATTAAGACGAGAATATCGGGAATTCCGAACTTCTCGTAAACGATGTCAGCTACAAAGCCTATGATCAAAATCCCCGCGCCAATCAGGAGAGCTAGAGATGGATCCAAGAATCTCGCAAACTAAGATGAAAAATGCGATTAATTAGCCC